>CAISKJ010001167.1 GCA_903885885.1 uncultured delta proteobacterium | reverse complement strand
CCACCGCGCAACGGTCGACGGCCATCACGAGCGCCGGGTGCCCGTGCAGCACCGCGTACTCGCCCGCGAGCATGAGCTTGCCCGGCGCGCGAACCCTCACGCCACCACGACCCCGTCGCCGGGGCTCGCCACGCGCACGTCGATCACGCCCGGCGCGTCGCGCATCGCGGCGGCCACGCGCTCGGCGTCGCCCGCGGCGCACAGCACCTTCACGTGCGGCCCCGCGTCCATCGTGGCCCACGCGCCGGTGCCCGCGCGCCGAAGCGCCTCGACGCGGTCGAGCACGTCGAGCGTGACGCCGCGCACGTAGCGCACCGCGGGCACCGCGGCCCACGCGCTCGCGTGCATCGCGAAGGTGCTCGCCTCCATGGTGCTCCCGAGCGCCTCGAGGTCGCGCTTCGCGATGGCCTCCTTCACGGCGTGGGCGTAGCCCGGCGAGCACGCGAGCCACGCGGACCAGTACGGCGACGTGCGCGCCGTCTCGCGCATACCGTCGCGCGAAGCCACCGCCTTGGGCGCCTTCGTGACCAGCGCGATCACCACGCGAACGTCCCACCACGAGGGCGGGTGGAGCATGCGCGCCGCGAGCGACCCGTCGCCGGGGACGCCCGCGGGCAGCTCGACGAAGCCGCCGAAGAGGCTCCGCGCCGCCGACGCGCTGCCCCTGCGCGCGAGGGCCGAGAGCGCCTCGAGCGACAGCTCGGCGCCGTACGCGCGCGCCCCCGCCGCGGTGAGGGCCGCGAAGCCCGACGCGCTCGACGCGAGCCCCGACGCGGCCGGAAAGTGGTTCTCCGAGCTCACCCGCGCGAAGCGCCGCGGGTCGTCGAGCGACACCCCCGCCTGCGCGCGCACCAGGTCGAGGAGCGCCGTCACCTTGCGCGCGGCCTTCTCGTCGCGCGCGCCGTCGATCACCACCTCGTCGCCCGAGAGCGACGCGTCGCGCTCCACGGTGGTCTCGGTCACCAGCGCGTCGAGCGTGACCGACACGCTCGGCACCGCGGGGAGGTTCAACACCTCGTCGCTCTTGCCCCAATACTTGGCCAGCGCGATGTTCGCGCACGCCTTCGCGTAGCCCTTCATGCTCCCACCTCGACGCGCGCGCAGGGCACCCCGAGGGCCTCCCACGCGGCGCGCACCTCGCCCTCGCGCTGCCCCGCCAGCGCGATCACACACCCGCCGCCGCCCGCGCCCGTGAGCTTGGCCCCCAGCGCGCCCGCCGCCCGCGCCGCGCGGCACAGCGTCTCCGTACGCTCGGTCGACAGCATCAACGACGAGAGCAGCACCTGGTTCAAGTCCATGAGCTCGCCGAGCGCGCGCGCGTCGCCCGCCTCGAGGGCCAGCGCCGCGTTGCGCACCAGCGCCGCGATGGCGTCGAAGGTCTTCTCTGTGGCCGCGGGCCTGCGCGCCAGCGCCGAGGCCACCAGCGCGACCATCTCGCGCGTGCTCGACCGCTCGCCCGTGTCGCCGATGCACAGCACCACCGGCGCGCGCGTCGCCACGCGGCGCAGCCCCTCGGCCTTCGTAAAAACACCCACACCGCCCAGCGCCGCGAGGGTGTGATCGACGCCCGACGGGTTGCCGTGAAACACACGCTCCCATGCGAGCGCAATGTCGAGCAGGCGCGCGTCGTCGAGGGCCACGCCGCGCAGCTCGGACAGCGCGCGCGCGCACGCGACGCCCAGCGCCGCCGAGGCGCCGAGGCCCTTGGCCCCCGGCAGGTGCATCACCGCGTCGAGGCGCGCCCCCGTCGCGTCGAGGTCGCGAGCGAGCCCCGCGAGCCCGCGCCCGAGGTCGGTGCCGTCGCCCGCGGTGAACACCGCGCCCCACGGGGCCACGTGCAGGGAGAGCCCCTCGCCCGGCGCGTCGCGCGCCACGGCCTCGACGCCCGGACTCACCGCGGCCGCGAGGGCCGGTCGACCGTGCACGACCGCGTGCTCCCCGAGGAGGATCACCTTGCCGTGCGCGGCGCTCACTTCGATCGCTCGGTGAGCATCCCCGCGACGCCCGCCATGAGCCGCCGCCCCTCGGGCAGGAGCGACGGCGCGTCGAGCGCCGCGAGGCACCGCTCGCGCAGCGCGCTCACCACCGACTCGGCGTGCTCGCGGGCCCCCGAGCGCTCGACGAGGGCCTGCGCGCGCAGCACCTCGGCCTCGCTCGCGTCGCGGCGCCCGAGCACGCCGCGGAGCTCGTCGCGGTCGGCCGCGTCGAGGTGCTCGAGCGCATGGCGCACCAGCAGGGTGCTCTTGCCCTCGCGGAAGTCGCCGCCCACGGGCTTGCCCGTGTCGGCCTCGGAGCCGAAGGCGCCGAGCACGTCGTCGCGGAGCTGAAACGCGAGCCCCAGCGGCTCGGCGAAGCGCTCGAGCGCGAGCCGCGCTTCGTCGCTGGCGCCCGCGATGGCGGCCCCGAGGAGCATCGGCCCGCGCACCGTGTAGCTCCCGGTCTTGAGGTCGTGAATGCGCTGGATGTCGTCGTTGTGCGTCACGTCGAGGCACTGCCCGAGAATCACCTCGCGCTCCATGCGACCGAAGGTGTGCACGAGCGCGCGGCGCCGCGCCGAAGGCAGATCGGCGGAGCCCACGAGCTCGTGCACCAGCGCGCTGAGCAGGTCGCCCGCGAGGATGGCCGAGCACGCGCCGAGGTGCGCGTCGCCGTAGTGGCGCGCGAGCGAGACGTGGACCGCGGGCGCCCCGCGGCGCACGGGGTCGTTGTCCATCCAGTCGTCGTGGATGAGCAGGTACGTCTGAAAGAGCTCGAGGGCGGCGCCCACGTCGGTGCTCGCGCCCGGGTGCGCGCCGGGCTCGACACAATCGATGGCGGCGAAGAGCATCGCGGGTCGCAAGCGCTTGCCCCCGCGCATGGTGAGGTCGCGCGCGGCGGTGAGCACCGGGAGCGTGTCGGGGGCCATCGCGGTCGTGTCGCCCTCGACCTGGTCGAAGATCTCGCGGAGGCGGCCGTCGATGCGCGCGCGCACCTCGTCGAGGTACTGCCGCGGCGACATCGGAGCGCCCGACGACGGCGCGAGCGGGGCTGGGGGGCACATCAAGGTCGGCGACACAAGCGGCAGAAACATGGCGGTTGTCAAGCGCGGAGACCTCCGTCCGTCGGAGTGCGACGCCTCCAATCTCGAGGCGTGTGATGCTCCGTCTGTAGGCGTTGGCTTCACGCGCCGCAGATGACACCCAAAGAGAAGGCCGCCAACCCTCTTGTTAGGAGCGTTGGCGACCTTCTGGAAGCGTCCGTACCGCGATGGTCGTTGGGGGCTTCTGAACCCCTGGCGCATGATGCCAGGTGGGACCCTGGTATTCCGACTTTAGGCGTCCCGGTGAGAAATCCGGGCCTGCACACCGCCGAAAGAATGGGCCCCGAGTTCATACAAGTAGGGGGCTTCGAAACCACCACTCGAGCCGCGCAGAGGGACGACCGCACTCTACGTCTCTCTGCGCCGAACACAAGACTGCCCAAACACCTTTATTTCGTGTACTGTTCGCACGCGCTGAGGGTGCGCGCCGGGGGCGCTCACTCCGCGGGTTCGGCGGGCGCTTCGGGCGTCGGCGCGGCCTGCGTCGGCGCCTCGCTCTGCGCGGCCGTGGCGAGGCGCCGGGTGCTGTTGTCGACCATCCACCCGACCTCGTGCTGCACGTCCTGGTCGGTGGGCGGCCAGTGGCCGTAGCGCGGGGTCTCGCCGGGGCCCGAGTAGTCGGTCCAGAAGGCGTTGCCCTCGTCGGTGTCGCGCACGTCGAGGTG
>CAISKJ010001166.1 GCA_903885885.1 uncultured delta proteobacterium | reverse complement strand
GCACGAGGGCGCTCTTGCCCACGCCGGGCCAGCCGCGCACGAGCACGAGGCGCGCCCCTCCCGCGGCGGCGGCTTCGAAGGCGCCGAGGAGCGCGTCGACCTCGCTTCGACGGCCGTGAAAGGTCTCGGGGACGAGGAGCCGCGGAGACACGTCGCGCAGGCCGGGTTCGAAGTCGGGCACCGCCCCCGTGGCGGCGTACGCGTCGCGGGCCCGCGCGAGGTCGAGGGCGAGGCCCCGCGCGCTGCGGTAGCGGGCGTCGGGGTCCTTCGCGAGGAGCTTGCGCACGATGGCGGCGAGCGCGGGCGGCACGTCGGCGCGGCGCATCGGCGGCGGGACGAGGGCGATGTGCGCGTACACCACCTCGACGGGGTCGCCCGCGAAGGGCACCTCGCCGGTGAGCATTTCGTAGAGCGTGACGCCGAAGGCGTAGAGGTCGCTGCGGTGGTCGACGGGGCGGTCGAGGCGGCCCGTCTGCTCGGGCGCGATGTACGCGAAGGTGCCCGCGAGGTGGCCGATCACGAGGGGCTCGGCGGCGGCGTCGAGGCGCCGCGAGAGGTCGAAGTCGCACAGGCGCGCCGCGCCGTCGGCGGGGTCGATGAGCACGTTGGCGGGCTTCACGTCGAGGTGCATGACGCCCGCGCGGTGCACGCGCGCGAGGCACGCCGCGACGTCGGCCGCGAGGGGGAGAAACTCCGCGAGGCTCATTCCGCCGCGGGGGATGCGTCGGTCGAGGGGCTCGGCGCCCACGTCGTCCATCACGATGGCGGCCTCGTCGCCGTCGCGTTCGAACGACAGGTACGTGACCACGCCGTCGCCCTGGAGGCTCGCGCCGAGCTCGAACTCCTCGCGCAGGCTCTCGTCGCTGCGGGCCTGCGCGTTGCGCGCGATCTTGAGCACCACGGGGCGCCCGTCGCTGCGCCGCGTGGCCCGCACGATGACCGAGCGCGCGCTCTCGTAGAGTACGCCCAGGGTGTCGAAGCCGGCGAACGCAGGCGCCGCGCGCGCCGCGGCGGGCGCCACGCTGCCAGGCGGATGGGGCATCGGCGCGTCGGGCCCGCTCACGGGGGTGAACATCGCAGATTGTGAGCCCCCCGCGGGGGCAAATTGTATTGCCGCCGGTCGCGCCCCGCCCCTACCATGGGCGCCGCTGGGGACACTATTTCTAAAGGGGTTTTCGCATGGCGACGTTCGAAGCCGAAGTGCTCGTGATCGGCGGCGGCTGGACCGGCGTCTCCGCCGCGGTGGAGCTCGAGGCGCGGGGCATTGCGTTCAAGCTGCTCGAGGCGCACCCCGACCGCCTCGGGGGGCGCGCGTACTCTTTCGCGTACAACCCCCACGAGGGCGGCGAGCCCCTCCATTGGGAGCACGGGGCGCAGTACATCGGCAAGGCGCAGACGGCCATCTGGGCGCTCATTCAAGCGCACTGCCCCGACCAGCTGATGGACGGCTACACGCTGCGCAAGCAGTACCCGCAGCAGATCATGGTGATCGACAAGAAGCGCTACAGCTATGCGCGCGACGCGTGCCTGTTCAACATCGGCGGGCTGCCGCCGGGCCTCGGGTTCTTCGACCTGCTGGCCACCTCGCTGATGATCGATCAGATCGAGACCATCGAGCGCGCCATCGACGTGCTCGCGCCGTGGGAGTCGCCCGCGGCCCTCATGCCCCTCGATCAGGTGACGCTCGCTCAGTGGCTCGACGGCCTGCGGTGGCTCTCGCCCACGGCGCGGAGCCTCGTCGCGGTGTCGGCCAACGCGGTGCTCTCGGTGGAGCCCGACCAGCTCTCGCCGTTTTATTTCTTCTGGTACTCGGCCTGCAACGACGGCTTTCTGCAAGAGTGCAACGACGAGGACGACGGCCCGCAGCAGTACTACCTCAAGTGCGGCGTCGATGAGCTCGTGCGCCGCGTGGCCGAGCCCATCGCGTCGCGCATCGTCTTCGACGCCGCGGTCGCGTCGGTGACGCTCGAAGACGGCGGGGTCACGGTGGTCACCGCCGGCGGCGACACGTGGCGCGCGCAGCAGGTGATTCTCGCGATGTCGCCGCGCACGGCCTCGAAGCTGAGCTTCACGCCGCCGCTGCCGCCGGCCTACGCGGCCCTCACAGAGCAGCCCATGGGCACCACCATCAAGTGCATGGTGTTCTACAAATCGCCGTGGTGGCGCAAGAGCCACGGCGTGGCCTACACGGGCTACAGCGGCGCCGCGAGCGGCGGCGTCACGTGGGTGATGGACTATTCACCCGACGACGGCTCCGACGTGTGGTGCCTCATGACCTTCACCATCGGCGAGAGCGCGAAGGCCTTCGGCCCCACGCCCGACAAGGCCGCCGTGACCCGGCTCGTCACGCGCGAGATGTGCTTTCTCTTCGACGACACGGCGGCCCTCGAAGACGGCGGCGAGTTTCTGTCGCTCGAGTTCTGCACCTGGAACGAGCACACCCCCTTCGCCGGCGGCGGGCCCAACACGGTCTTCGGCCCCGGCGTGCTCACGGGCCCCGACGCGCCCGCGAAGGCCCTCAACGCCCCGTGGAACGACGCCGTCTGGTTCGCCTGCGCCGAGACCGCGCGCAACGTCGAGGCCCGCGCCACCTCGCGCTACTACGACCCCCACGCGAGCGAGGCGGGCGCGTACTCCGACATTCGCCACAGCCTCGGGTACATGGACGGCGCCATCCACGAGGGCCGCTTCGTGGCCAACCAGGTCGCGAAGGCGCGCGGCGTCGCGTACGACACTCGCATCGACGCGACCTTTCCGTCGAAGCCCCCCCGCGTGAAGCTCCCGGGCGAGCCCATTCCCATGAAGCGCAGCGAGGTGAGCGGGGTGCTCAAGTCGCTCGTGGCGCTCTTTCTCGCCAAGGCGGCGCTGCAGGCGGTCACCCCCGTCGACCCGACGAAGCTCATCGAGCAGGTGGGCGAGATGGTGGGCGCGGCCCTCCTCATGCACTTCACCCTCCCGACCACCGAGCACCTGACGGGCTTCATCCTGTCGGGCAACGCGGCGCTCGCCTCGGGCGACACCGACGACGACACGCGCGACATTCGCTACAACGTGGGCATCCTCGAGGGGCTCGTGGCCGTGCTCTCGGCCGCCACCACCACCGCCGAGGCCGACGCCCGCCGCGGTCGCCTCGCCCGCGTCGCGCACCTCGCCCGCGCCGCGCGCCACGCGCTCGGCTGAAGCACCCCGCCGCACCGCCGCAAGACCCCCCGCCGCAGATGTTGCGGTGCACAACGTATTGACGTTTTATACGGTTGTTGTAAGCGCTTCGTAATTGCTGCGGCGCACCATGCGCCGCGGTCACACAGCGAGGCTCACATGGAACTCAACGGGGCAGTGGCGGTCATCACCGGCGGCGCGAGCGGCATCGGCGAGGCGGTGGCGCGGTCGATGGCGACGGCGGGCGTGAAGGTCGTGCTCGGCGACATGGACGCGCGCAACCTCGAGCGCGTGGCGGGCGACATCACCGCGGCGGGCGGCGCGGTGGCGTGGGCGCGGTGCAACGTCACGAACGAAGAAGACGTGGCGGCCCTCATGGACCTCGCCATCGAGCGCTTCGGGGCGCTCAACATCTGCGTGTCGGCCGCGGGCATCATCAAAGACGGCCTCATGATCAACCTCGACAAGGAGTCGGGGAAGGTCAAGCGCGCCATGACCACCGAGCAGTTCAAGGCCGTCGTCGACGTGAACCTGGTGGGGTCGTTCATCACGCTGCGCGAGGCGGCCCTTCGCATGGCCAACAACGGCTACGCGGGGCTCCTGGTGCCCATCTCGTCGGTGAACAAGGCCGGCCAGACGGGGCAGCTCAACTACGCGTCGACCAAGGCCGCCATCGCCCTGTGGCCCAAGATTCTCGTGGGCGAGTTTCAGATGAAGGGCATTCAGAACATCCGCTGCGTGGCCATCGCGCCGGGCTACGTGGGCACGCCGATGGTGAAGGGCATGAACCAGGACGCCCTCGCGGGGATCCTCAAGGGCGTGCACATCAACCGCCTCATCGAGCCCTCGGAGATCGCCGACATCATCATGTTTGCCGCCAGGAACGAGGCCGTCGACGCGACCTGCCTCGAGATCACCGGCGGCCTCATCAGCAGCGGCCTCGCGAAGTAAGAGGGTGTTGCCGTGGAATTCCCCGCGGCTTGCGGCAGATCCGCGTCGTCGGTCGTCGTCACGCCACCTTGCGATACCGCGGGGTATCGCTGCGGTGACGTTCCTTGTCCGACTCGCGGCTCTTTGC
>CAISKJ010001165.1 GCA_903885885.1 uncultured delta proteobacterium | reverse complement strand
TCCTCGACGGCGAGCGCGTGGTCGACTGCAACCCGGCCTCGGTGGCCATGTTCTGCGTGAGCGACCGCTGGGCCATCATCGGCCGCCCCGCGTCGGATTTTCTCTCGCGCCCCGCCGACGCCCCCAGCGCCCTCGCCGACTACGTGCACCAGGCCCTCGCGCGCAACTCGAGCCGCTTCGAGTGGAGCGCGCTGCGCCCCGACAACGGCGAGCTCCCCGTCGAGGTGCTGCTCACCAGCGTGCCGACGGGCGCGCGCACGCTCCTCCACGCGGTGATCCGCGACCTCACGGGGCGCCGCGAGCTCGAGGCGCGGCTCCGCCAGGCCGAGAAGATGGAGGCCATCGGCACCCTCGCCGGCGGCATCGCGCACGACTTCAACAACCTCCTCGCGGCCATCATGGGCTACACCGAGCTGGCCCTCATGGACATCGCGCCGGGGGGCCTCCCGCAGGCCGCGTCGAGCCTCGCCGAGGCGCTCACCGCCGCGCGGCGCGCGCGCGACCTCGTGCAGCAGATTCTCACCTTCAGCCGCCACGACGACGTGCGGCGCACCGACACCGACCTCGGCCGCGTGGTGCAGGAGAGCGCGCGCATGCTCCGCGCGTCGATCCCGTCGACCATCGAGATCCGGGTGCGCACCACCACCGGGTGCATGGTGCAGGGCAACGCCACGCAGCTGCAGCAGGTGCTGCTCAACCTCGGGGCCAACGCCGAGCACGCGATGCGCGCTACGGGGGGCGGCGAGTTCGAGATCACCCTCGCGCGCGAGGTGCTCGACGACGAGTCGTCGGCGCGCTTCCCGGGCATGGCGACGGGCGTCGCGGTGGCGCGGCTCACCGTGCGCGACACGGGCACGGGCATGCCCGAGCGCGTGCGCGAGCGGGTGTTCGACCCGTTCTTCACCACCAAGCCCGTGGGCGAGGGCACCGGCATGGGCCTCGCGGTGGTGCACGGCATCATCACCTCGCACGGCGGCGGCATCGCCGTCGACAGCGAGCCCGGGCGGGGCACCACGTTCACCCTGGTGTTCCCCTGCGTCGAGACCTCGCACGAGCGGCCGTCGATTACGCCGTACGCGGCGTTCTCGGCCCCGCCGACGGCGCAGGGGCGCGTGCTCGTGGTCGAAGACGAGGTGGCCATCGGGCGCATGTTCCGAAGGCTCCTGGGGCGCCTGGGCTACGACGCCGAGGTGTTCGAAAACGGCCACGACGCGCTCGAGAGCTTCCGCGAAGACCCCGCCCGCTTCGACCTCGTGATCACCGACCTCACCATGCCGGGCATGACGGGCGACGAGCTCGCCGTGCAGATCCTCCGGCTGCGCCCCGAGCTGCCGGTGGTGCTCGCCACGGGCTACGGCCCGTCGCTCTCGAACGACCGCGCGCGCCAGCTCGGCATCGTGGCCGTGCTGCGCAAGCCCCTCACGGCGGCGGAGCTCATCGAGGCGCTGCACACGGCCACGGGCAAGCGCGTCGACGCGACCCTCTGAGCGCAGCGGGCGCTTCTTCCGCGCGTGTGGAGTGTTGTAGTGTGCGGCCGTGCGCGAGGGCGACCGCTTCGACAGCTACATTCTCAACGAGAAGATCGCCGAAGGGGGCATGGCCGAGATCTTTCGCGCCGAGCGCGTCGGCGTGATGAACATCTCGCGCGAGGTGTGCGTGAAGTGCATCCGCCCGTCGCTGTGCACCGACGCCGAGTTCGTGCGCATGTTCATCGACGAGGCGCGCATCTCGGCCACGCTGCGGCACAGCAACATCGTGAGCATCGACCACTTCGGCTCGCACGAGGGGGCGCTCTTCTCGGTGATGGAGTGGGTGCACGGCACCGACGCCTCGAAGGTGCTCAAGCGCCTGAAGGCCCAGGGGCGCGCGGTGCCCGTCGACGTGGGGCTCTTCATCGTGGCCGAGGTGCTCAAGGCGCTCGAGTACGCCCACGGCAAGACCGACAACGGCCAGTGGTTGCAGATCGTGCACCGCGACGTGACCCCCCACACCGTGATGGTGAGCTACTCGGGCGAGGTGAAGCTCACCGACTTCGGCATCGCGAAGGCCACCTCGCGGCTGCACCACACGCAGGGCGACGTGGTGAAGGGGAAGGTGTCGTACATGGCCCCGGAGCAGGCCATGGGGCTCGCGCTCGACCATCGCACCGACCTCTTCGCCGTGGGCGTGGTGGCCTTCGAACTGCTCACCGCGCGCAAGCCCTTCGCGGGCGCCTCGCAGGTCGAGGGCGTGCACGCGATGCTGCGCGGCGAGCACCCGCCGCTGCGCGCGCTGCGCCCCGAGGTGTCGCTCGACATCGAGCTCTTCGTCGCGGGCCTGCTGGCCAACAAGGTCGATGACCGCTTCGCCGACGCGGGCCACGCGCTCGACGCGATTCAGCACATCCCCGAGCTGGCCACGGGGCAGCGCGCGCTGCAGCGGCTCATGCGCGAGCTCTACGCCGACGTGCAGCACTCGACGGTGCTCCCGCGCTTCGCGCCGCCCCCCGCCGTCGACGATCCGAGCGACGCGACGGTGCCGTCGAGCGCGGCCTCGCTCCTGGGCGTCGCGGTCACCTCGTCGGGCCCCACCACGCCGCGCGCGCAGCCGCCCGCGAGCGCTCCGCTCGAGCGCACCGAGGCCCTCGCGCCCCTCGACCGCACCCTCACGGCCGACCGCGGAGCGTTTCCGGGCGACGCCCCCGCGCCGGTCGAACACACCCTCGGCGCGCGCCCCGCGGCCCCGCTCGCGGCCCCGCCCGCTCCGTCGCCGCGGGGCTCACGCGCGCCC
>CAISKJ010001164.1 GCA_903885885.1 uncultured delta proteobacterium | reverse complement strand
GGGGCCTCGGGCGAGACTTCACGCGCGCGCTCCCGACGGTGATGGCGCAGCTCCGCGACGCGGGCATCGTGCGCGGCCCCGCGGCGCCCCTCGTCGCCCGGCAGACGTGGGTGCCCGACGTGTACCCGTTGTACACCCGCGGGTGGGTCAACCCCTGGCGCCGCGCGCTCGACGAGGTGCGCGCGCTCGGCCATGTAATGCCTGCGGGGCGCCAGGGGCACTGTCTGCACTGCAACAGGGACCACGCGCTGCGCATCGCGGCCGACGCCGAGGAGCACCTCGCGCGCGGCGGCTCCACCGCGGCGTGGATCGACGGGTGCACACGCTACCTCGACCTGCGCGTGCGCGATTGACGGGAGGCGTCCGAGGCGGCGAGAGTGGCCCTTCGGATGTGCGCGCGGCGATAGGTCGTCGCGCGCCTGTACAGCGGGCACGGGGTCGGTGTAGTTCGGTGCGAACGGTGAGCGGGCACAACGACGAAACGCTGGCGGCGCGCAGGCAGCGCGCGTACGCCGCCCTCTTCGCGCTGAGCGATGCGCTCGCGGTTTTTGTGGACCCGACGGGCGAGTCCATCGTCGACCTCGACGAGGGGTGGGCGTCGTGGACGGGCGAGTCGCTCGACGGGCTGCGCGGCCGCGCGTGGGCGTCGCTCGTCGAGCCCGGCGATCGCGAGACGTTGCGCGCTGCTGCGCGGCGGCTCCTCGACGGCGCCGAGGCGCGGGTGACCTTCGAAGCGCGCGCCCTCGCGGCGGGCGCCACGCCGCGGGTCCTCGCGTGGAGCGCGGCGATCGACAAGGCCGACGGCGCGGTGCTCGCGGTGGCCCGCGACGTGACGGGCGCGCGGGCCCTCGTCGACGCCGAGTGCCGCCGCAGCCGCATGCACCACGAAGACGCCCAGGCGATGACGCACCTCGGTAGCTGGGAGTTCGACCCGGCCACCGGGGTGATCGTGTGGAGCGACGAGATGCACCGCATCTTTCGCATCCCGCGGGTGGGCGTCGGGCCCAGCTTCGCCGAGTACTCCGGTCGCATTCACCCCGACGACCGCGAGGGCACGCACCGCGCGATCGACCTCGCGCTGCGCGAGGGCGTCCCCTACGACCTCTGGTACCGCATCGTGGTGCCGGGCGGCGAGGTGCGGCACCTGCACTGCCACGGCGAGGCCACGCGCGGCCCCGACGGCGCCATCGTGGGGCTGCGCGGCACCGCGCTCGACCGCACCGTCGAGCGGCAGACCGAGCTCGACCTCGTGAAGGCCCGCGAGGCCGCGCTCGTGGCGTCGCACGCCAAGTCGCAGTTTCTCGCGAACATGAGCCACGAGATTCGCACGCCCCTCAACGGCGTCCTCGGCATGACGGCGCTGGCCCTCGAGACGGCGACGGATCCCGAGCAGCGCGAGCTCATCGAGACGGCGCACGCGTCGGGCAAGGCCCTGCTGGGCATCGTCGACGACATCCTCGACCTGTCGAAGATCGAGGCCGGCGCGATCGAGCTCGAGTGCGCGGCGTTCTCGCCCGTCGACGTCGCCGGCGAGGCGGTGCTCGCGCTCGCGCCGCGCGCCGACGAGAAGGGCGTCGAGCTGGTGGTGCACGTCGCCCCCGACGCGCCCGCGCTCCTCCTGGGCGACGCCCTGCGCTTCCGCCAGGTGGTGATGAACCTCGTGAGCAACGCGGTGAAGTTCACCGCGCGCGGCGAGGTGGAGGTCACCCTCGGGCGCTCGGCCGACGGGGCCGCGCTGCGCGTGGCCGTGCGCGACTCGGGCATCGGCATCCCGCGCGACCGCCTCGAGGCGATCTTCGAAGCCTTTACGCAGGTCGACGGCTCGATCACGCGGCGCTTCGGGGGCACGGGCCTCGGCCTGTCGATCAGCCGTCAGCTCGTGCTGCGCATGGGCGGCAGCCTCTGGGGCGACAGCATCGAGGGCGCGGGGAGCACCTTCACCTTCGAGCTCTCCATCGGGCCCGCGCCGACCGCCGTCGAGGCCCCGCTGAGCCTGCCGCCCTCGCGCCTCCTGGTCGTCGACGACCACCCCGCCGCGGCGCGCGCCCTCGCCGCGCTGCTCACGTCGTGCGGCGCGTCGGTGACCCTCGCCGCGAGCGCCGTCGAGGCCGCCCTCACGATCGACCGCGCGCGCGCCGCGGGGGCGCCCTTCGACGCGGTGCTCGTCGACGCGGCCGACGCGCGCTCGCCGGCCGCCGCGCTGGCGTCGCTC
The DNA here is from genome assembly GCA_903885885.1 of uncultured delta proteobacterium. Taxonomy (GTDB): domain Bacteria; phylum Myxococcota_A; class Polyangia; order Polyangiales; genus CAISKJ01. Next base: position 5,915 of record CAISKJ010001164.1, on the reverse strand, counting down.
CTCGCGGGCAAGGCCGCGCCGCCGCGGGTGGCGCTGGTGAGCGTGCGGGGCTTCGGCCGCGACGAGGCCCCGGTGGCGGTGCGCAAGCCCCTCGCGCCGCGCGACGTGGTGGCCGCCGTGGGCGCCGTGATCTCGCGCGAGTCGGCGCCGCGCGCCGCGGCCGCGCTGAGCGAGGGTGCGAGCGCGCGACGCTGTCACGTGCTGGTGGCCGAAGACAACGACGTCAACGCGCGCGTGCTCACGAAGGTGATCCGTCGGCTCGGGCACGAGGTCACGGTGGTGGGCTCGGGGCGCGCGACCGTCGAGGCCCTCGCGCGCGCGGCCTACGACCTCGTGCTCATGGACGTGCAGATGCCCGACATGGACGGCCTCGAGGCCACGCGCCGCATCCGGGCCCGCGAGGCGCTCACGGGTGTGCGCACGCCCATCGTGGCGCTGACGGCGAGCGCGATGAAGGGCGACGAGGCCCTCTGCCTCGCGGCGGGCATGGACGCGTACCTGCCCAAGCCCGTGCTCCCCGACGAGCTGCGCCGGGTGATCGTTCGGGTGCTCGCGCGCGAGTCGTAGCGCCTACGGCGAGCCGACGTTGTGCCCGGTGTCGAGCGTGACGCCGCGGCCCGTGATGGCCACCTCCCACACGTGGCGGAGGTTGCCCACCTGACAGCGCACGGTGTGGGTCCCCGCGGTGACGAACACCGCCGAGGGCGCGTCGAAGAGCACGCCGCCGACGCTGCATCGGGCGGCCTGGGTGGTGTGCAGCACGTAGAGGCCCTGTTGCCGGTCGCGCGGCCAGCGGAGGCGCTCGCCGTTCACCGGGCCCAGCGCGCCGGAGCTGGGAAGTTCGACAGGCTCGCGCACCTCGACGACCTCCTGCGCGTCGCGCGACGAAGGGAGGCGCACCGAAGTGGGCAGCAGCGGGAGCGGTCGCGCGGGCCCTGCGGCGGCGGGCACCTCGGGGAGGTTCGGCAGGAGCAGGCGCTCCTCGGGGGGAGGGCGCCCGAGGGTGACCCAGGCCATGAGGGCCATGCACGCGACCACGATGCTGGCCCCCACAAGCACCCGCTGCCGACGCGAACCTGCGCCCTGGTGTGAGTGGGCGTCGGTCGGCCGCGCGTGGCCATCGACGGGTGCGAACACCGCGCTCGACGCTGTCTCGGTCGCCTGCGAGCCGCGCAGCTTCAGGCGGAGCGAGGCGTTCTCCGATCGGAGCGCCTCAACCTGGGAGAGAGCGGATTGGAGCTCGTTGCGATAGTCACCCATCGATCACCGCCGGGGCGCGATCGTACAGCATTCGATCCGGCGCAAGCGCTCGTCGCGCGTCGGGCGCCCCTCGGCGCGGCGCGGCGCGGCGCGGCGGAAGCCTCCGCGGACACCTTCGGCGACAAAAACGAAACATCTCGTCGCGCGCGGCGCAGCCGTCGGCGCGAAAACCGGGGGCGCGATCGCCCCGGCCGCGGCCTCTTCGCCTTCGGCACGCACGGATTTAAGCGCTTCGAGGGATCATAACGGACGATTCTGTCCGAAAAAGTGCCCCAATCCGGGGCAGAGACCCCCTCCGGGTGCATGGAACGAAAAGCACGCAGCTTGTAGAAGAGCGCCTATAGAATTCGATCGGGGTTCTTCCGGGAATGGCACACCACCTACCCGAGTGCCCTCTGTAGTTTCGCGGCACGTACGCTTCGGGGACCATCGATCTTGAAGACCGGCGAAGTACCAGACACGCCTCGCGTCAGGCTCCGCGTGCTGGTCGTAGCAGACGACCCGACGCGCGCCCTGGAGGTGTGCGCGGTCGCGTCGCGGCACGCGTCGCTGTGCGAGGGCGTGTCGCGCGCGGCGTCGTGGTCCGATGCGCGCGCCCGGCTCGAGCGCGGCGCCGACGACGCGTGCGTGGTGGTGTGGTCGCCGGGCTCGGAGGCCGCGAGCGAGCTGCTGCACGACGCGTCGGCGCAGGGGTGGAGCGTGCCGCTCATCGTCGTGACGCGCGTCGAAGACCCGGCGGCCGAGGGGGCCGCGATGATGCTCGGCGTCGCCGAGTGGCTGGTGCGGCCCGCGCTCACCGCCCTCGAGCTGGAGCGCGCGGTGCGCAACGCCGTGTGGCGGTCTACGGTGAACCGCAGCCTCAGCGAGCGCGAGCGGACGTTCCGCGCGGCCTTCGAGGGCGGCGACGAGGCGAGGCTCCTCGTCGACGACGCGGGCCGCTGCCGCGACGCCAACGCCGTCGCGCGCCGCGTGTTCGACCTGCCCGCGGGCGACCTCGTGGGCGTGAGCCTCGCCGCGCTCGTGGGCGCCTTCGGGCACGCGCGCCTCGCCGCGCTCTGGGCCACCGACGAGGCCTCCGCCCGCGAGGCGGCGCTGCGGGTGCAGCGCCCCAGCGGCGCGAGCGTCACGTACGAAGCCAGCGTGGTGCCGCGCATCCTGCACGACTGTCACCTCGTGGTGCTGCGCGACATCACCCGCCGCGAAGAGATGCGCATGCGCCTCTCGCTGAGCGAGCGCATGTCGTCGCTGGGCACCCTCGCCGCGGGCATGGCGCACGCGATCAACAACCCGCTGCAGGTGATCTACGCGAGCGTCGACCTCGTGCAGCAGCACCTGGGCCGCGCGCGCGCCGTCGGCCCGGGCGCCGCCGAGGAGATCGACGAGGCGCTCTCCGAGATGGTCGTGGCCCGCGAGGCCGCCGAGCGCGTGCAGCGCGTGGTGCGCGACCTCGCGGTGTTCACCCGCGCCGACCACGGCGAGACCGCGCGGGTGAACCTCGCCGTGCCCCTCGAGACGGCCGTGCGCCTCACCGCGACGACCATTCGGCACCGCGCCACGCTGGTGAAAGACATTCGCCCCGGCGCGTCGGTGATGGGCAACGAGGCGCAGCTCACGCAGGTGTTCGTGCACCTCCTCCTCCACGCGGCGCAGGCGATCGCCGAGGGGGCGGCGACGCAGAACGAGGTGCGGGTCGCCCTCGCGCGCGCGGCCGACGGGCGCGTGCAGGTGACCGTGAGCGACACGGGGCACGGGATGAGCCCCGAGGTCGTGGCGCAGGTGTTCGACCCGTTCTTTACGACCCGCGCGGTGGGCGAGGGCGTGGGCCTCGGGCTCTCGGTGTGCCACGGCACCGTCACCGCCATGGGGGGAGAGATCCTCGTCGAGAGCGAGCGCGGCCGGGGCACCACGTTCCGGGTGATTCTCCCCACCCTCGGGGGCTCCGGGCGCCCCGCCACGATGACCCCGATCCCCGTGCTCGAGACCGTGCCGCGGAGCCGCGTGCTGGTCATCGACGACGACCCCCTCGTCGTGCGGAGCCTCACGCGGCTGCTGCAGGGCCACCACGAGGTGGAGGCCCTCACCGACGCCCGCGAGGCCCTCGCGCGCGTGCTCTCGGGCGAGCGCTTCGACGTGATTCTGTGCGACGTGATGATGCCCGAGATGTCGGGCGTCGATTTCTATCAAGCGCTCGTCGCACAGGTGCCCGCGCAGGCCGCGCGGGTGGTCTTCGTCACGGGCGGCGCGTTCTCGACGGAGACGCGCGCTTTCCTCGAGGCGGGGCAGCACCGCGTGGTCGAGAAGCCTGTCACCCGCGAAACGCTCTTCAAAGCCTTGTTGCGCGTGCTCCCCGACGGGCAGGGCGATGGGGCCCCGGGCGCGCGCTAACCGCTTGACACAGCGGCCCGTGTAGCGATTGCCTACGCGCCGAAGTTCGCGGCGCGGTCGGGCAGCGGGTGCCCTCCGACGTCCGCGCAGGAGGGTCTCGACGCATGGCCGCAGACACGGTACCGGCACGCCTCTTCGCGCAGGAGAGGCACCGCCCCGACGCGCCCGCGTGGTGCGAGAAGGTCGACGGCGCATGGCGCGCCACGCGCTGGGCCGACCACGCGCGCCTCGTGCGACGCGCCGCGCGCGCGCTCGCCGCGCTGGGAGTCGAGAAGGGCTCCGCGGTGGCCATCCTCGGCTTCAACCGCCCCGAGTGGGTGGTGATGGACCTCGCCGCGATGTGCCTCGGCGCCGTGCCCGTGGGGATCTACACCACGTCGTCGCCCGACGAGGTGCAGTACATCGCCGCGCACTGCGAAGCCGCGGTGATCCTCGTCGAGAACATCGCACAGTGGGAGAAGGTCAACGCCCGCCGCGGCGACCTGCCGGCGCTCAAGCGCGTGGTGCTCATGCGCGGCGCCGCCGTGGAAGACCCGCTCGCCCTCACGTGGGAGGCCTTTCTCGCGCTCGGCGACGGCGACGACGCCGAGGTGTTCGCGCGCGTCGACGGCCTCGAGCCCGACGGCCTCGCCACGCTGATCTACACGTCGGGCACCACGGGCCCCCCCCACGGGCGTGATGCTCTCGCACCGCAACCTCGCGTGGACGGCCGCCGTGGCGCTCGAGCTCACGGGCGCGGGGCCCGACGACGCGCTGCTGTCGTACCTCCCGCTGTCGCACATCGCCGAGCAGATGCTCAGCATTCACGGCTCGTGCACCACGGGGGCGTGCGTGTACTTCGCCGAGTCCATCGAGAAGGTGCCCGACGACCTCAAGACCGCGCAGCCGACCATCTTCTTCGGCGTGCCGCGCATCTGGGAGAAGTTTCACGCCGCGGTGGCGGGGAAGCTCCGTCAGGCCACCGGCGTGAAGGCCGCGCTCGTGTCGTGGGCGCGCGGCGTGGCCACGCAGGCCTACAAATACAAGAACCGCGGAGAGCCGCTCCCGGGCCTCGTCGAGCTGCAGTATCGCCTCGCGAAGAAGCTTGTTTTTTCGAAGCTCCACGCGGCCCTCGGGCTCGGGCGGGCGCGCATCTGCGTGAGCGGCGCGGCCCCCGTCGGCGTCGACGTGCTCGAGTTCTTCGCGAGCCTCGACCTGCCCATTCAAGAGATCTACGGCCAGTCGGAGGGCACCGGGCCCACGAGCTTCAACAGCCCCGGCAAGACGAAGTACGGCTCCGTGGGCACCGCGCTCCCCGGCGTCGACGTGAAGATCGCCGACGACGGAGAGATCCTCGTGAAGGGCCCCAACGTGTTTCTCGGGTACTACAAAGACCCCGACGCGACGGCCGCGACGCTCACCGACGCGTGGCTCCACTCGGGCGACCTCGGGGCCTTCGACGGCGATGGCTTTCTCTCCATCACGGGCCGCAAGAAGGAGATTCTCATCACCTCGGGGGGCAAGAACATCACCCCCAAGAACATCGAGGCCGACCTCAAGAAGAGCCCGCTCATCGCCGAGGCGGTGCTCATCGGCGACCGCCGGCCGTACCTCACGGTGCTCCTCGTGCTCGACCCCGAGCGCCTCGCGGCCCTCGCGCGCGAGAGCGGCGCGGCCGAGGCGCCCGCCGACCCCAACGCCGCACCGTACGTGCGCAAGGCCATCGAGGGCGTCGTCGAAGAGGTGAACGCGCGCTACGCCCGCGTCGAGGCCGTGAAGAAATTCTACGTGCTCCCGAAGCCCCTCACCATCGAGGGCGGCGAGCTCACGCCCACCATGAAGGTGAAGCGCCCCGTGGTGTACAAGCGCTTCGCGGCCGAGATCGAGGCCCTCTACACGGAGTGATCGCTCAGCCGCGCCCGGCAGCCTCGAGGGCGCGGTCGAGGGCGACCTCGTCGAGGTCGTCGCGGGCGGCGAGCCCGAGGGCCTCGCGCACGGGCTCGCACGCGGCCGCCTCGAGGGCCACGCGGACGCGCGTGCGGGCGCGCGGGCGGTCGTGGGCGCGCAGGGCCCACACGGCGGCCACGCGGCGCTCGAGGGGGGCCGCGGGGTCTTCGAGGACGCGGGCCGCGAGGGCGGGGTCGAGGCGCACGCTGCGGTAGCCCGACACGTGGGCGAGCAGCGCGCGCGTCGCGGCGCGCCAGTCTTCGAGGGAGCGGCCGCGGCGGTCGAGGAGGGAGGCCTCGACGTCGTCGCTGCCCTCGCGCTCGCGCCACGCGTCGAGCTCGGCG
>CAISKJ010001163.1 GCA_903885885.1 uncultured delta proteobacterium | reverse complement strand
CGCTCGCGATAGACCCGCCCGCGGTAGGTGCGCGGACCCGACGGGAGCTCGGCGCGCGCGGCCCCCTCGACGATGGCCGTGAGCTCGGCCTCGGTGAGCACCGCGGCGCCGGGGAAGCGCAGCGCGCGCACCCGCACCTGGCGCCCCTCGGAGACGGAGAAGCGCACCGTGCGCTCGCCCGGGCGCGCGGGGTCGACGGGGAGCAGCGCAGCGCGCACGCGGGCGTCGCTCCAGGCGCGGCGGGCGTAGAAGTCCTGCACGCGCGACGAGAACGACGAGAGCGTGGCCTCGGTGAAGCCCCGCTCCTCGCCGAGCCGCAGCGACTCGAGGAGCGACTCCTCGGGCATGGCGAGCGCGCCCACCCACTCCATCGCGTAGCGGGGCCCCGCGGCGACCTCGTAGCGCACGCGCGCGCCGCCGTCGGGCAGCGCCTCCACCGCGGCGGTGACATGCGCGTCGAGGAAGCCCTCGCGGCGCAGGTACGTGGTGAGCGCCTCCTCGCCGACGCGCACGCGCACGGGGCCCGCGAGGTCGCCCGCGGCGATGCCCACCGCCGCGCGCGCGCCGGCCTCGTAGCCCTCGGCGATGGGCGATAGCTCAACCGCGCGGGCGCGCAGCGCGGGGCCCTCGACGACGCGCAGCGTGAGCTCGCGGGCGCCGGGCGTGTCGGTCTCGCGCCACTCGGCGCTCGCGCGCGCCGCGGGGAAGCCCGCGTCGCGGTACGACTCCTCGATGCGTTGCAGGGCCTCGGCCACGGTGGCCTCGGTGACGGCCATGTCGCCGTGCAGGTCGGCGTCTTCGCGCACGAGCTCGGCGTCGCGCGCCGCGGCGCCGCGCACGTCGAGGTCGACGAGGCGGTACCGCCGCTCGCCGCGCAGCACGAGCTCGACGCCGCCGTCGACGGGCCGCGCCGAGAGGGTGGCGTCGGCGAAGGTGCCGCTCGCGAGGGCCGCGCGCAGGGCCTCGCGGGCGCGCTCGGCGGAGAAGGGCGCGCCGCGCGAGAGGCCCACGCGCTGCCACGGGTCTTCGCCGCGCAGCGGGGTGGCGAGCACCACGGACACGATGGGCCCCGCGAGGCCGCTCGCCGACGCGACGGGCTCGACCGAGGGGGGCGCCTCGCCGTCCGCCTGCGCGCGCGCCGTCGAGGCCCACGCGAGGGCGGCGAGCATCAGCGCGGCGCGCCTCATTGCAGGAGCCTCCAGCGCACGTCGACGCCCGCGTTGGGGAGCTGCGTGCCGAGCTGGTTGGTCGCGTTGTTGAGGAAGATCTGCAGGCCCACCGAGCGGCCGAGGCGCAGGTCGAGGGTGCCGTGCACGAGGGGCTGCGCGCTGAGGGTGGTCATGCCGCCCCAGCGCAGCCAGTCGGTGATGCGCCCGCCGAGCGAGAGCGACGGCTCGATGACGCCCGAGCGGTAGTTGTAGGTGCTCCCGGGGCGAAACTCGTCGATGAAGGGCAGCGCGCCCTGGAGCACGCGGTCGAGGCCGAGGCCGCGCGACAGCACCTCGATGCCCACGGCCTGCGCGGCGTTGACGCCGCCGACGCGCTCCATCTCCGCGCGCGTGAGGCGAAAGAAGAGCAGGAGCACGATGTCTTCGAGCGAGAGCGAGGGCTCGGCGCTCCAGTCGAGGTTGACGCGGTCGGGGGTGCCGTAGGCGTGCAGGTTGACGCGCCACTGGGAGCGCACCGTCGTGTCGGCCGTGCGGCGGATCTCGGTCTGCGCGAGCAGGTCGAAGGCCGGCGCGATGCGCTCGGGGTTGTCGAAATCGATGCGCGCGCGGCGGATCTCGAAGTCGGTCTCGTTGAGGTGCATCACCCCGCGCGGGATCTCGAGCGTGCCGAGGATGCCGTACCGCTGGTTGGTGCCCACCACCGTGAAGGGCCGACCTTGACCGAAGCGAATGTCGGCGTCGATGAGGTTGTTGGCGACGCGAAACGCCGTGGGCATGTGCACCGCGACGTCGAAGCGGAGCCAGTCGTTGGCCGGGTCGTAGGGCGCGGCCGCGGGGGCGTTCTGCGCGAGGCTCGGCGCGCCGTCGCCGCCGAGGCGCCCGGCGAGGTCGAAGGAGAGGTACGACGGCCGCGTGAAGCGCCCGCGGGTGACGGTGACGTCGCCCGAGAGGAGCGCGGGCTCGTCGGCCTGCTCGCGCGAGAAGAGCAGGTCGGCGTCGGCGCCCACCTCGACGCCGTCGGGCATGCCGTCGCGCGACGACAGCACGAGGTTGCGCACGCGCACGGGCACGTCGATGCGCTCGACCTGCGTGCGCTCGAGGTGGACGCGCCCGCCCGAGGCGTCGACCGTGGCGGCGCCGTAGCGGGCGCGCGCGGCCTCGACCACCACGTCGCTGCCGCGGAGGCGCACGTCGAGGTCGATGTTGCTCACGGGCGCGGGGAGGCCCGCCACGCCCACCGAGGCGTCGTGCATCTGCACCGAGCCCGAGAGGTTGGGCTGCGCGCCGTCCCACGCGACGTCGGCCGCGAGCACGCCGAGGCCGCGGCCCCAGGTGAGCGAGGGCACGAGCGCCGCGGCGCGCGCGAGGTCGAGCTCGGCGCGCACGCTGCCGAAGAGGCGCGTCGCATCGGCGGCCGTGGCGCCCACCACGCCGACGCCGGCGAGCCACATGCGCACGCCGCCGGGGCCGATGAGGAGCGGGCGCGTGAGGTCGAAGGGCGCCGCCGCGACGGAGAGCGCGGCGCCCGACGCGAGGCTCGCGGGGGTGGGGCCGCAGCCGTCGCGCTCGGCGGCCGCGGCGATCCAGAACGAGCCCGCGCGCGCGCACAGCACGAGGGGCGCGCCGGTGCCGAGCGTGGCGCGCAGCCCCGACGCGCCGGCCTCGAGGGCGTCGATCACCACGCGCCCGTCGGCGTGGGGCACATCGTCGAGGCGCGCGCGCTCGATCACGGCGGTGAGCCGCGCGCGCGCGGTGGCGTCGGCGCCCACGCGGGCGAGCACGGTGGGCGGCAGCCACGGGAGCACGTCGACGGCGTCGGTCGTGGCGAGGGTGCCCGAGAGCTCGGAGCGCCCCCACGCGCGGGAGTAGTCGCGGTGGTCAATGCCCGTCACGTCGCGCCAGTGGCTCTCCTCCCAGGGCACGCGCAGGGCGGTGTGCACGTGCACGCGGTCGTCGAGGAGGCGCGTGTCGAGGGTGATCCGCCCCGCGGGCGGGCGGTCTCCCGGGGCGCGCGCGGGGGGCCCGTCGGGCACCTGCGAGACGCGCAGGTCGACGGCGCCGAGCGAGCGCCCGAGGGCCGACAGGTCGCGCAGCGAGACGTCGCCGAGCACGCGCGGGGCGTCGGGCGTTCCCTCGACGGTGATGGACACCGAGGCGGTGCCCGACACGGGCGCCTCGGACTGCTGCAGGAGGTCCATCGAGCGCAGCGGGACGCGCTGTGCGCTCGCGACGAAGTGCATGCGCGCGCCCGGGTCCATGGCGCCCGACACCTCGATGGGCGCGCCCCCTTTGGTGCCGCGCAGGTAGTCGACCGAGACGCGCGCGCCGCGCACGCCCTCGCGGCGGCGGAACCACTCGTACGCGAGGCGCGCGCTGCCGTGGTCGATGTGCTCTCCGAAGGCCACCATCTCGGCGTCGTCGAGGGTGGCATCGACGGTCATCACGCCGTCGCGGTCGTCGCCGGGGCGGCCGAGCACGTAATCGACCTGCGCGTCGATGGCCCCCGCGCCGTCGTACGGCGTAAAGGTCGGGTCGCCCTCGAAATGAAACATGTTGTAGAAGTCGCCGAGCTGCATGCGCGGCGACGTCACGCGCGCGCCGGCGGTGAGCGTCCATCGGCTGAAGTCGAGGTAGGCGCGGCGGAGCTCGTAGGGGCTGCGGCGGTGGCGGCCCGTGATGTGCGGCGCCTCGACGCGGAGGTTGCGCAGCGTCCAGTGCGTGTCGGGCGTGGTCTCGAGCGTGCCCAGGGGAAAGGTGTTGAACGCGAAGTCTTCGATGCGCAGCGTGCCCGTGACGATGGGGTCGTCGGTGTTGCCGAGCACGCTCGCGCGGGTGTGCGCGATGCCCGCGATGGGGATGTCGTTCACCGTCGCAAGGTCGGCGAGGTCGATGTGGTCCGACGCCACGCCCGAGATCTGGATGTCTTTGTCTCTCCCCGTGCGGTCGCGGCTCGTGCGCACGCGGATGCGCTCGGCCTCGAAGCGCGTGTGGGCGAAGGACGCCGCCACGCCGTACCAGCCGATGGAGTCGTCGTCGATGATCATCGCGCCGCTGATGCGCGCGCGCGGGATGCGAATGATGGCGTGCTGGGGGCCGCGGTCCCACCCGTCGCGCAAGATGGCGAAGTTTGTGGTCTCGAGGCCCGGGATGTCGAACACGAGGCGCATGGGGTCGAGCGCGCCGTGGAGGCGCAGCAGGCCGTTGAGGGTCCACAGGACGATCGTATGATCGGTCACTGTGACGTTCTTCATGAGCTTCGTAAAATCGAGCTCGCGCACCGTGAGGTCGGCGGTGAGGGGGAAGCCGTTCGTGAGCCCGAGGGTGACCGCGGGGCTCGTGATGTCGGCGCCCGACCAGCGCGCGCGAAAATCGTGGGCGATGAGCCGCTCGCGGTCGGCCTCGGCGCGCAGGCGCACGCGCTCGCCGAGGTCGTACCGGAGAATGAGCGTGTGGTCGGTGCTGTCGGGCGCGAAGAGGCAGAGGTCGCGCACGTCGACGTCGGCGTCGGCGTGGAAATCCATCGTGGCGACGTTGACCCCGCCGCGCACGTCGAGGGCCACGACGCCGCGGATGTCGGGCACGCGGGCGGGCACGGCGCGGAGCACGTCTTCGATGGGGCCCTCGAAGCGGGCGTCGAGGTCGAGCTGGTGCGCGCGCGGCGACCAGCGGGCCTCGCGCACGGCGAGGTCGAGGCGACCGACGGCCACGTGGGCGAGGGCCACGCGCAGGTCGCCCGTCTGCTGGTCGAGCGCGAGGCGGGCCTCGAGCCTGCGGATGGGCCCCGAGAGGCGCGGCCCCTGGAGCGAGCCCCCGGAGGCGAGCACGCCCACCAT
>CAISKJ010001162.1 GCA_903885885.1 uncultured delta proteobacterium | reverse complement strand
TGCCCGCCGGCGTGCCGCCCCAGGGGTTGTACCCGTCGGAGGCGCGCGCGCCCTCGACGAGCAGCGCGACGCGCTCGTTGGCCAGCACGTAGTCGCCCGTCTTCCAGTACGCGAGGCCCGTGCGGCTCGTGGGAAGCTCCGCGGCCTCGAGGCGCCCCGCGCGCACGGCTCCGGCGGGCACGGTGAGCGGCGACGGGTCGCCCTCGAGGCTGCCGGGCTCGATCACCCGCGGCGTGCACATCACGGGCGGCGGCTGCTCGGCCACCGCGTCGGCCGCGTCGGCGGCGTCGGCCGCGTCGAGGCCCGCGTCGGCTACGACGGGAGGCGGGTCGCCGCTGCACGAGAGGTTGACCGTGACGAGGCCCAACAGGCCAAACGACGACCACGAGAAGCGCATATGGGGAGTTGTCACCGAGTTGTCACCTGATTGCAACACGCTCCGCAGCGCGACTTCTCGACGGCGCGCGGGCGCGGTAGGAGAGTGGGTTGTGACGCTCCCTCCTGGCCCCCAACGCACGACCGCGGTTCACCTCTGGCGCTGGCTGTGGCGGCCGTTCCCCTTCCTCGAAGAGTGCCGCGCGCGCTACGGCGAGACATTTCTCTTGCACATCGCCTCGATGCCGCCGCTGGTCATCATGTCGAACCCCGAGCACATCCGCGAGGTGTTCGCGGCCAACGGCGACGACATGCACGCGGGCGAGGTGGCCATCGCGCTGCGGCCCTTCCTGGGCGCGCGATCGCTCATTCTGCTCGATGGTCCCGAGCACATGCGCATGCGCAAGCTGGTGCTGCCGCCCTTTCACGGCGAGCGCATGCAGGCCTACGGGCGCGACATCGTGGCGATCACCCACGACGCCGTCGACGCGTGGCCGCTCGGCGAGCGCTTCGCGGTGCAGCGCCCCATGCAGCGCATCACCATGGAGGTGATCCTTCGCACCGTGTTCGGCCTCGACGAGGCGGGCTCGCGCGAGCGCATCGGCGCCATGCTCGAAGACCTGCTCGAGACCGCCACGTGGCCGCCGCTCCTCGTCCCCGCGGTGCAGAAAGACCTCGGCGCGTGGTCGCCGTGGGGGCGCTATCAGCGCAAGGCCGCGCGCGCCAACGAGACGCTCCTCGGCGAGATTCACCGTCGGCGCGAGGCGGGCACCGCGGGGCGCGTCGACATTCTTTCGATGCTCCTCGACGTGCGCGACGAGCAGGGCAACGGGCTCACCGAAGAAGACCTCCGCGACCAGCTCGTGACGCTCCTCGTGGCGGGCCACGAGACGACGGCCACGTCGCTCGCGTGGACGCTGCACTGGGTCCTCGGCGACGAGCGCGTGCGCCGCCGCCTCGACGCCGAGGTGAGCGAGGCGCAGCGCGACGGGGGCATCACGCCCGAGCGCGTCGCGAAGATGGAGTACCTCGACGCCGTGATCCGCGAGGCGATGCGCCTGCGCCCGGTGATCCCCCTCGTGGGCCGCGTGCTGCAGAAGCCCATGCGCATCGGGGGCTACGACCTCCCCGCGGGCGTAGCGGTCGCGCCGTCGATCTACCTCACGCACCGCAACCCGGCGGTCTTCGACGACCCGACGCGCTTCAGGCCCGAGCGCTTCCTCGAGAGGAAGTACGCGCCCACCGAGTGGTTCCCCTTCGGCGGGGGCGTGCGGCGCTGCATCGGCATGGCCTTCGCGCTCTACGAAATGAAGATGGTGCTCGCCACGGTGCTCGCGCGCGTCGACCTCCGCGCGGCGCCGGGCCGACCCGTGGTGCCCGTGCGCAGGGCCATCACGCTGAGCCCCTCGCAGGGCATGCCCGTGATCATGGCGTCGCGTTGGCCGCGCCCCGCGACGGCCACCGCGTAGCGACGCACCCGCGTTTCGGGTCTTCGAAAAGGTTGAGGGGGAGCACCGTTGAAAGTGCCCCCCCTCGACGGGAGTCTCGCCGTTATGGGCGCTGTCGGGATCACGCTCCGGCCGGACGCGTCACCCCGCTGGCAGCCCAGTGGTGGCGGTACTACCGCGGGATCGCCTCCGAGGTGGAAGTCATGTGCTTGAAACGATTCATTGTGATGTCTCAACCTCCCGCGGACTGTGCCGCGACCCGAGGGAAACCGCGGATGAACCGCGGCCCACATTCCGGGCCTTCTGTGACGGGGGCAACGCGGCGGACAGGACCCTCCGGCGCCCGCTGTGATTCCGCGTGAGAACCTCATCGCGTGCACGAAGCACGCGGCGCGGTTCGAGAGAATTCTCGGGAGCAACAACGCTCCACCCGACGCGGCGGACCGATCGCACCTCGAACCAACCACCCTCGCGCGCGGCGCACGACGCAACACGCACGATCACCGCTCCGAAGAGACCCTCAGCGGCTTCCGTCGCATGGGAAGCCAACGTCTCTTCGCGAGCGCCACGCTCGGCTGCGGACGCTGCGTCGCGATGGTGAATGGCGAAAGGCACGACCACTCTCGCCTCGCACCGTAGCACCACGATTTGAACGACGCCAAACACTTTTCCCTCACCGTCGCGCAGGCTCTTCTACGATCGCCGCGCGAGGTCACCGCGCGATGTTCAACTTCGGATTCGTACAGCGCCTCCCGCCCGCCGACCTGCTCTCGCTGCGCCTCGACGGCGCGCGCGCGCGCCGCGTCGACGACGTGCTCTCGTCGCGACGAGGCACCGCCCGCGAGGTGCGCGACGCGTGCGATGCGCTGCTCGCTTCGCCCGACGCGCGCGCCGCGAGGGCCGTCGACGCCAGCGCCGCGCAGCTGC
>CAISKJ010001161.1 GCA_903885885.1 uncultured delta proteobacterium | reverse complement strand
CCGCAAGCCCCCGTCGTGGCGCCGCAAGCCCCCGTCGTAGCGCCGCCGGTCGATGCGCAGGGAGCCCGCCGTCCGCCGCGGGTGCGCGGCCACGGCGGCGCGCGGCGCGGCGCCAACGGCGCGGCGATCATCGACTGACCCGCTACGCAGGCGGCGCCGCGGGAAACCACAGGGTGAAGCGCGCGCCCCCGCCCTGGGATGCGTCCGCACGGTCGGCGCTGATGGCCCCGCCGTGCGCCACCACGATCTCGCGCGTGAGCGGCAGCCCGAGGCCCGAGCCCCGCTGCTTGGTCGTAAAGAACAGCTCGTAGAGGTGCTGTAGCACATCGTCGGTGAGGCCCGGGCCCGCGTCGCACACCTCGATCACGGCGCCCTCCGCGCCGAGCGCGCTCGTGCGCGCCGCGACGCGCACCACGATGGCCGGGTCGGCCACCTGCGCGGCCTCCATGGCCTCGCGCGCGTTGCGCAGGAGGTTGAGCATCGCCTGGCGGAGCTGCGACTCGTCGAGCATCACCGGGGCGACGGGCTCGTCGACGTCGACGCGCAGCCGCACGCCGGCGACCTCCATCTCGCGGCGCACGAAGCCCACCGCATCGGAGGCCACCGCGCCGAGGTCTTCGCGCTCGAGCCGCGGCTGCGGGAGGCGCGCGACGCGGAGGTACTCCTCGGTGATGCCCGTGAGCCGGTCGATCTCGCGCTGAATGGCCCGCACGAGGCGCTCGGCCTCGGGGGCGCTCGCGCCGAGGGCGCCCACCTCGTCGGCGAGCATCTCGGCGTTGAGGGCCATCGACGACAGGGGGTTTCGCACCTCGTGGGTCACGTGCGCGGCCATGCGACCGATGGCCGCGAGGCGCTCGGCCTGAAGCACGCGCCCGTGCGCCGCCCGGAGCGCCGCGTCGCGCGCGGCCATGGCGCCCACCATGCGCTCGAACTCCGTCGCCAGCTCGCCGATCTCGTCGGGGCGCGCGTCGACCTGCACGGGCGAGAGGTCGCCCCGCGCCACGGCCCGCGCGCGGTCGCGCAGGCGCGCGAGCGGCCGCAGCGAGCGCAGCGCCGCGACGGAGCTCACGGCGCCCAGCACGCAGGCCACCGCGATGGCGAGGAGCGTGAGCTGCAGGCTCTGGCGCTGCCGCCGCTCGGCCTCGTCGGCGAGAAACTGGATGCGCAGCTGGAGCTCGCGCATGAGCCCGCGCAGGGAGGCCTCGCAGCGGTCTTCGCGCTCGAGAATGGGGCGCTCGATGGCGCGCGCCGCTTCGACGTTGCCGTTCGCGAGGGCGACGAACATCTCCTCGAAGAGCGCCTCGTCGGTGGCGTAGGTGGCGTCGATGCCCGCGAGGCTCTCGGTGGCGCGGCGCAGGAGGGCGCGGTCGTCGGGCTCGCGCGCGGTGCGGGCCGTGTCGCGCACGAGGCCCACCACGACCGAGAGGCGGCCGCGGCGCGAGCGGCGCGCGAGGGCCATCCACGCGCGGGGCGTGACGCGCTCGCGGGGATCACCGTCGAGGAGCTGATCGAGCTGCGTGTTGAAGAGCCCCTGGTTGACGCGCAGCTCGACGAGGTGCACCGCGAGGCGCAGGTAGCCCTCGTTGGCGAGGCGCATCGAGGCCACGGCCCGCTGTTGCCGCGCGAGCGAGTAGGCGGCCACGGCGCCGAAGGCGAGGATCACCGTCGCGAAGCCCGCGACGATCTCGGTGCGCACGCTGCGAGCGCGGGGTGGCTTCACGGCAGGGGCGGCGACGCTACCACGACCGCGCGCGGCGCATCGCCGCCGCTGTGGTAGCGTGCGCGCCCCCCATGAAGATCGCGGTCTTGCACCAGAACTACCTGAGCGCCGGACAGCCCGGCGGCTCGCGCTTCAACGAGTTCGCGCGGATGTGGTCCGAGGCGGGCCACGACGTTACGGTGATCACCGGCACGCTCAACTACAATACGGGCCTCGTGCCCGACGAGTACAAGGGCAAGTGGTTCGTGCACGAGAGCGACGGGCCCGTGAAGGTCGTGCGGTGCTACGTGCCGTCGGTGTACCGCCGCGGCCGCGTGGGTCGCTCGGTGGCCTTCTGGGGCTTCGTCGCGTCGGCCTCCACCGCGGCGCTCACGGTGTCGCGCCCCGACGTGGTGATCGCCACCTCGCCGCCCCTCTCCATCGCGGTGCCCGGGTACCTCAGCGCCAAGGTGTTCTGGCGCAACGTGCCGTGGGTGTTCGAAGTGCGCGACCTGTGGCCGGGGAGCATCGTCACGTCGGGCCTCCTGCGCGAAGAGGCGCTGCTCACCCGCGTGCTCTACGGCATGGAGCGCTGGGCCTGCGAGAGCGCCACCCTCGTGAACGTGCTCACCCCCGCCTTTCGCGACGACATCGTGAAGCGCGGGCTCGTGCCCTCCGAGAAGATCGTGTTCGTGCCCAACGGCGCCGACGTGTCGATGTTCAACCCCGGGCCCCGCGACAACGACGCGCGGCGCGAGTTCGGCTGGGGCGACCGCACGGTGTTCCTCTACGCGGGCGCGCACGGCGTGGTGAACGCGCTCGACCAGCTCGTCGAGGCCGCGGCCCTCCTGCGCGACCGCCCCGACGTTCTCATCGCGTGCGTCGGCGACGGCACCGAGCGCGCGCGGCTCACCGAGGCGGCGAAGCGCCGCGGCCTCGACAACCTCGTGTTTCACGGCCCCGTGAGCAAATCGAAGATGCCCGACGTGGTGAACGCCGCCGACGTCGGCGTGGCCGTGCTCCAGGGCAACGAGATGATGAAGACCGTCTATCCCAACAAGGTCTTCGACTACATGGCCTGCGCGCGGCCCTCGCTGCTCGCCATCGACGGCGTGGCGCGCGAGCTGGTGTGCGACCAGGCGCGCGCGGGGCGCTTCGTGGTGCCCGAAGACCCGCGCTCTATCGCCGAGGGCATTCGCGCGATGGCCGACGACGCCGACGAGCGCCGCGCCATGGGCGAGCGCGGCCGCGCGTGGGTGCTCGCCAACGCCACGCGCGAGAGCCTCGCCGAGCGCTACCTCGACATCTTGAAGGGCATCGCGCGCCGCTGAGCGCGCTCAGCGCCGCGGCGCCACGGGCACGGTGAAGCGAAACGTGGTGCCCGCCTCGGGCGTCGACTCGACCCACACCGCGCCGCCCAGGGAGCGCACGCACTGCTCGACGATGGCGAGGCCCAGGCCCGTGGATTTGGTGCCCGTGCGGGGGTCGGCCCCGCGCACCCACTCGTCGAAGATGCGCGGCATGAGCGAGCCCGCGATGGGCGCGCCGAGGTTGTGCACCGACACCTCGACGAAGCCCTGCGCCGGGTCGGCCTCGGCGCGCGGCACCTTGCGAAAGAGCTCGGCCATCGTGGAGCCCGCGCGGTCGCTCGGGGGGCGCGGCCCGGCGTCGTCGCGGCTGCGCGCGCGCAGCACCACCGAGGTGCCCGTGGCCGCGTGCTTGATGGCGTTGAACACCAGGTTGTCGAGCGCGAGGCCCACGCGATCGACCCAGGTGCACGGGCGCGGGAGGGCGGCCTCGACCTCGG
>CAISKJ010001160.1 GCA_903885885.1 uncultured delta proteobacterium | reverse complement strand
GGTGGCGAGCTCGGCGCCGCCGAAGGTGCCCGGGCTCTCGCCCTCGGGGCCCCACAGCGCCACGAGGCGGTGCGTGTTGTACGACCCGATGCGGTACTGGGCGACGGCGCCCCGCGTGGGCATGCGGAGGTTGAAGGTCGCCGAGCCCGCGACGGCGAAGTCGCCCTGGTGCGGGTCGAAGGGGCCCTCGAGCACGCGCACAGACTCGATGAGCTCGGGGATGAGAAAATGGGTGTCGGCCTGGCCCTGGCCGTGCGGGTGCGCAGGCTCGTTGATGGGCACGCCGTTGACCTGAAACTCCAGGTCTTGACCGATGCGGGCGTCGAAGCCGCGGAGGAATACCTGCTCGGCGTGGCCCTCGCCGAGGCCGTTGGTGAGAAAGATGCCAGGCGCGAGGCGCAGCACGTCGGAGGCGTTCGCCAGCGGAACCTGCCCCAGACGGCCTACGGCGATGGGGACGTCGCCCGCCCCCCGCGAAGGCGCGCCGTGCGAGCGCACCGTGGCGGCGCCGTCGGGCGCGGCAGCCTCGGAGGGAACCCGGTTGACGGCGGACTCCCCCGTCGGGCTCGAAGGGGAATCACCCGAATGAGAATGCTCGCTTGTCGCCGCCGTCGCTGCGGGAATGCCCGCGTCTTCGATGACCGAAGAAGAAGATCCGGAGGTTGATGCGTCGACAGCGGCAAGCACCGCCGCGTCGGAGGGGGCCACCGCCGCGTCGCCGTCGGGCGCCGTCTGCGCGCCCCCAACGGCCGGCGCGACGAGCGCAAAGAGGCTTACAAACAAGCCAGACGCGCTGCGCGAGGGGGCACTTACACGGCGGCGCGGCCTGTCCATGAGCCGCGCTTGGGTACTGTTTCCGTATCCCGATTGCAATTGGATTCGTCTTGCATTCACGCCGCGGGCGAACATTGCGGTGGCAATAGACGCTCGCTGAAATCATGTGTCTTAAGGTTTCACCGTATTGAAGGGCGCGCGAGGGGTCGCCTAGGCTGCGCTTCGATGGGTGCGAACGAGCGCTCCCGCAGCGTGCCCATTCGCGCGTTGGCCCCTCGCCGTGCCGTGGCAAAGCTGCGACACGCCCGCGCCCCGAGCGCCAGGAGCTGAGATGCACAGCGATTCGGAGACACATGCGCGCGACCTCGCGGTCGAGCGCGAGGAGCTCGCACGTCTGCGGGCCGAGCTGGCGCGGTCGCGCGCCGCGAACGGGGCCCTCGCGGAAGAGGCCGCGGCGGCGACGCAGCGGGCCAACGAACTCCTGCGCGCGGTGATCGCCGCGTCGCCCATGGGGATCGTCTGCGTGGGCGCGCGGGGCGAGGTGCAGCTCGCCAACGCGGCCGCGCTGCGCGTCACGGGTGACGACCCGGCGGCGCCGTGGGAGGGGCGCCCCTTCGCCGCGTGCCACGGGAGCGCGGCGCTCTCGGCGCTCCTCACGCGTGCCCTCGGCGGCAGCGATGTGGCGCCCACCGACGTGGTGCACTACCCCGCGCCGGGGCTCCTCGACGAGCGGCACATCGCGGTGTCGGCCGCGCCGCTGCGCGACGCCGCGGGGCGCGTGACCGGCGCCGTGGTGACGCTGTCGGACGTCACGCAGCAGCGCCTCCTCGAGGAGCAGCTCCGCGTGAGCGACAAGCTCCGCGCGATCGGCCAGCTCGCCGGCGGCATCGCCCACGACATCAACCACGTGCTCATGGTCATTCTCGGGTGC
>CAISKJ010001159.1 GCA_903885885.1 uncultured delta proteobacterium | reverse complement strand
TCGTCCTCGCGCTCGGCGCGCGTGAGGGCCTCGAGCGCCGCGGGCACAAACAGCTCGAAGGTGCCCTCGACGACGCTGCGCTCGGCGTGGTCGCTCGCACCGCGCACCACGTCGAGCACGTCGGCCGGGTTGCGATTGCCCGGGATGCCGCGCTCCACGAGGGCCTCACCCACCAGCGCGTGGAGCTCGAAGTTCGAACACACGCCGTCGACGCGCAGTTCGAACGCGCGCCCCTCGTCGATGCACACCACCCGCCACGGCGCGTCGAGCTGCGTGGCGGCGAGCTGTGTGAGCCACGCGGCCTCCGACTCGCCGAGCGCCCGCGCCTTCGCCACGAGCCCCTCGTCGCGGGTGAAGCGCGCGAGGAGCGCGGCGTCGCGCGTCAGGCACGCCACCGTGGGGAGCACCCACTCGCGCAGGTACGCGAGCGCGGCGGCCCCGAGGCGGTCGCTCGCGAGGTGCTTGCGAAAGCGGTCGCGCGAGATGGGCATCCCGTCGACGACGGCCACCGTGTCTTCTTCGGCCACCGACTCGTCGCCGGGCTCGACGCCCGCGAGGCACCGGCTCGCGAAGCGCCGCGCGGCGTCGAGCACCGACGGGAGCAGCGCCAGCATCGCCTCGCCGAAGGCCCGCGCGGGCGCCCCCGACTCGACGAGCGCGCCCCCCGTGATGGCGACGTGCGCGACGCCGTCGGCGTCTTCGAGGCGGGCCCGCGCGAGGCGCGCCACGAGGGTCGCCATGGCCTCGTCGCGCGCGGGCTGCGACGCGTCAGACCACGCGGTGTGAATGCCCACGATGGCATGTTGCACGGCCTCGGCGCGCCAATCGACGCCGTCGACCGCGAGGCAGAGCGCGCGCGCGTAAGAGGGAAGGTCGGTCATGCGGCGGAGACTATCGCCGTTGACCATTTTCAGTGCGCACAAGAATGCGCGCGCTACGCCTCGACGTGGCGCTTGAGCACGTCGGGGTCGCCGCCGCACTGGGCCCACACCGCCGCGAGGTCGGCCGGCAGCGGCGCCTCGATCACCCTGCGCGCGCCGGGGACGCGCACCCTCCACGCGTGGAGCATCGTGCGCGCCGTCGACACCACGGAGCCGTCGTCGAGCGTCACGCGCCGCGCTCCGCCGTAGCCCACGTCGCCCACGAGGGGCGCGCCCGCGGCCTTCGCGTGCACCCGAATCTGATGGGTGCGACCGGTGACGGGCGTAAACACCACGAAGGCCACGTCGCCCGCGCGCGCCAGCACTTCGAAGCGCGTCTCGGCCGCCTGCGGGTCGTCGCCGGGGCCCGTCGTGCGCCGCGTGCGGTCCTTGCGGTCGACGGCCACGGGCCACGTCCACACGCCCTTCGCCTCCGTGGGCGCGGGCGCCACGAGGCCTACGTAGCGACGGTGATAGGCGTTCTGCGCCGTCGCCGCGTTGGCGCGCTCGATGGCGTCGTGGGTGAGCGCGAAGAGCACCACGCCGCTCACGTCGGCGTCGAGGCGCGACAGCGGGTGGTGGTACTTCACCGTCGGCGCGAGCGCGCGGGCCTCGTCGACGAGCGGGCGACCACCGCGCGTCGTCGGCGGCGTGGTGACGATGCCCACGGGCTTGTCGAGCGCGAGCCAGCTGCCGTCGCGATACAGGAGTTCACTCATCTCAATTGACCGCCGGGTGCGCCACGGCCTCGACCACCTCGGCGGCGGCCACGCGCTCGATGACGCCGTGGTCGCCGTCGACGCGCACGCGGTCGCCGCTGCGGAGGGCGCGCGTCACGCCGGGCACGTTGACCACCGCGGGCACCCCGTACTCGCGCGCCACGAGGGCCGCGTGCGACAGCGCGCCGCCGAGCTCGGTCACCACCGCGGCGGCCATGAGAAACAACGGCGTCCACCCCACGTCGGCCACGGCGGTCACGAGCACCTCGCCGGGCTTGAGCGCCGCACCATCGGCGGGGTCGCGCAGCACGCGCACCACGCCGGTGACGACGCCCGGCGAGGCCGCCACGCCGCTCCACCGATCGCCGGTCGGAATGGTCGTCGGCGAGCTCGCCGGCGGCGCGCCCGTGAAGGTCGGCGGCGGGTCGGGGCGGGCCATGTCGCGCGCCACCTGAGCGCGCCGCACCGTCACCACCGCGGTGGGGTCGCCGAGCTCGCCCGTGAGCCACGCGCGCACCTCGTCGACGTAGAGGTAGAACGCCGCGTCGGCGCCCGCCTCGGGCCACGCGCGCGCGATGCGCCGCGACGTCTCCAGGGCCACCATGCGAAAGAAGCCGAGCACCTCCGTGACGCGCGCCCGCATGCGCTCTCGAAGGCGCGAGAAGCGCCACGTGCGCTGCAAGAGGTGCCGCACGACGGCGCGCGCCACGGCGGGCACGCGCTGCATGAGCTCGGTCTCGGCCGCGGTGCGCACAGCGTACTGGCGCTCGGTGCGACGAATGGCCGTGTCGTCGCCCTGCACCAGGTACGCGCGCAGCGCGGCGAAGAGCGTGCCCGGCGCCTCGCGCCAGCGCGGCGTCGAGAGCTCGGCCTCGCGCGGGCAGCGAAAGCCGTAGGCGCGCAGAAAGCCCACGAAGGCGCGGCGCGTGGGGCCCTGCGGCAGCGCGTCGACGGTGAGGGTCGCGGGGTCGTGGTCGGTGATCACGGCGCGCGCCGCGGCCTCGCTGCGGGCGATCTCGGCGATGTGAAAGAGCGCGATGCCGGGCGCGGCGCTCTCGAGGTCGGACACGCCCGAGAGCAGGTCGCGCTCGCAGCGGTCGGCCTCGTCGCCGAGGGCGTAGCGGAGCACCGTGCGAATGCCCACCACGCTCGAGAGGTAGCCCGACGCGCAGGTGAGCATCACGGCCCCCGTGCGGTCGAGGAGCGCGAGGAGCTCGCCGTACAGGGCGTCGAGCGCCTTGTTCGAGAGCGCGCCCATGTCGAGGCCCTCGACGCGCACGCGCGAGGCGCGAAACTCCTCGTCGAAGCGCTCGACGCGGCGGTCGAGGCCCGCGTTCTCGGCGAGGTAGCGCGCGCCCGTGAACGGGAGCCGCGCGAGAAAGGTGCCCCACTGCCCCGGCTCGACCTGCCGCTCGATCTCGTCGAGGCCGCCGCCGCCGCCAAACTCCAGCAGCATGCGCGCGTTGAGCACGGGCACCTGCCGCGCGATGCGCATGAAGTTGGTGAGGTTGAGATAGATGCGCCCGTGAAAGCTCCCCACGAGCTCGACGCCCGGCGGGAGCACGCACCCGAGCGACTTGAAGGCCTGCTGAAACCCCAGCTCGCTGAAGGCCGCCGCGATGGACCACGTGAGCGGCGTGGCCACGCCGGGGAGGGCCTCGCCCACGTTCACGTTGCTCCAGATCCACGTCGAGGGGTCGTCGAGCGTGGCGCCCTTGGGGGCCTCGCTCACGCCCACGATGGGGCGCGATTGGAGGGCCCAGAGCACGCCGTCTTCCCACGCCCACTCGATGTCGCGGGGGCCGCCCTCGTGGCGCTCTACCGCGTCGCCGAGGGCGCACAGCGCGCGAATCTGCGCGTCGCTGATGGCCGCCGCGCGCCGCCGCTCG
>CAISKJ010001158.1 GCA_903885885.1 uncultured delta proteobacterium | reverse complement strand
CCCCGAGGCGCCGAGCAAGATCGCCCCGCGCGGCTGGGTCACCCGCGAGGTCGACGCGGCGGTGCTCAAGGCCCTCGCGAAGGATCCGGCGGAGCGCTACCCCTCGGCGGGCGCGTTCTTCACGGGCCTCCTCGACGCGGTCAAGGGCAAGCGCACGGGGGACATCACCCGCGACGAGTTCGAGGCCCGCAAGGCCGCTGCGGCCGAGGCGCCCGGCGACGACGAGAAGGCCCTCGCCCTCGAGCAGTCGGGCACGCAAGGCATCGCGTGGGCCGACGTGGCCGAGGCGCTGCGCACCCTCGCCGACGGCACCGAAGACGCGGCGGCCAAGAAGGCGCTGCTGTTCCGCGCGGCGCGCGTGCTCGAGGCCGAGGTGAAAGACCCCGCCGCGGCGCGCAAGGTGTACGAGCTCCTCGCCGACGGCGAAGGGGGCGACGAGGTCGCCAAGGCCCGCGTGCAGGAGATCCGCCGCGCGCTCGCCACGCCCGAAGAGAAGGCCGAGATCCTCCTCGAAGAGATCGACGCCGAGCAGCTCGCGACGGAGCGCGCGCGGCTCTACGTCTCGCTCGCGAAGCTCTACGAGCGCGAGCTCAAGGACACCGAGAACGCCCTCGTGGCGCTCACGCAGGCGGTCATCGAGTCGCCCGCCGACGACGAGATCGCCGCCGAGGTCGAGCGCCTCGCGGGCGACGACGCCAAGAGCTGGAGCGAGCCGCTGCAGGTGATCTCCGAGGCCATCAAGGGCCGCGAGGCCTCCGAGGCGGTGCCGCTCTACCTCCGCGCCGGCCGCTGGTACGCCGAGAAGACGCTGCGGCCCGAGTTCGCGCTCGTTTGCTACAATCAGGTCATCGCGCTCGCCCCGGGCAACGACGCGGCGCTCGAAGGGGCCGCGGGCATCTACCGCAAGGCCCAGCAGTGGGCCGAGCTCACGGGCACGCTCCTCAAGCGCGCCGACGCGCAGGGCGCCACGGCCAAGGCTCGCGACGCGCGCGCCGAGGCGGCCGACCTGCTCGAGTCGCGGCTCAACGAGGCCGCGCGGGCGCGCGACTTCGCCGAGAAGGTGCTCGCGGAGGATCCCGCGCACCCGAAGGCCAACGAGGTGATCGAGCGCATCTACCTCCGCACCGAGGACTGGAACGGGCTCGTCGGGCTCATCGGCCGCAAGGCCGAGGCGCAGACCGGCGACAAGCGCGCCGAGGCCCTCTGCGAGATCGCCGAGGTCTACGAAGACCGGCTCTCGAACGTGGAGAAGGCCGCGGAGTTCTTCGAACAGGCCCGCGAGGCCGACCCGCGCAACGTGGCGTCGCTCAAGGGCCTCGAGCGCCTCTACGCGCGCACCGACAACCACGAGAAGCTGCTCAAGGTGCTCGAGGCGCAGGCCCTGCTCGCCCCCATGGCGCGGCAGAAGGTCGAGCTGCAGAACCGCATCGGCGCGCTGCTCGAAGAGGAGTTCGTCGATCACGCCCGCGCCGCGGCGGCCTTCGAAGAGGCCGTGCGCCTCGACCCCGCGAACGACCCGGGCCTCCGCGGCCTCGGGCGCCTCTACCGCGTGCTCGGCCGGTGGGACGAGCTCGCCGCCCTCCTCGAGCGCCACGCGACGCTCGTCGACGACGCGGTGAAGAAGGCCGAGATCCTCGTGTCGGCGGGCCGCGTGCTGCTCGACCCCATCGGCGCCGTCGACCGCTCGCAGAAGTGCTTCGAGCGCGTGCTCGAGATCGACGCGAGCAACGGCATCGCGCTCGAGGCGCTCGCGCGCATCGCGGCCCTCAAGGGCGACACGCGCGCGGCCACCGACGCGTACGACAAGCTCGCCCAGTCGGCCAAGACGTCTGGCGAGAAGCTCGAGGTGCTCCTCAAGCTGGCCAAGGTGCTCGAAGACAAGGGCGACCGCGACGCGGCCATCGAGCGCTACAAGCAGTGCCTCGACGCCGACCCCGACTCGGGCGCGGCGACCTCGCGGCTGCGGGAGCTCTACGCGGCGCGCGGCGACGCGGCGGGCGCGATCGAGCTGCTGCAGCGCGAGATCGAGGCGGCCGAGGGGAGCAACCAGCGGGCTTCGCTCTGGGCCCAGGTGGCGCGCATCTACCGCGACCGGGTGAAGGACAAGGACAAGGCCCGCGACGCGGCCGAGAAGGCCCAGCTCCTCGACGCGAGCAACGACGACGCGGCGGCGCTGCTCGGCGAGCTGGCGTTCGAAGACGAGAAGTGGGCCGACGCGGCGAAGCTCCTCGCGGGCCGCGCGGGCCGCGCGAAGGAGCTCGGTCGCCCCGAGGGCCTCGGGCTCGCGCTCAAGTATGGCCAGGCGCTCGCGCGCTCGGGCGACGGGGCGCAGGCGCTCGCGGCCTTCCGCACGGCGCGAGAGATCGCGCCCGACGACCGTGAGGTGCTCCTCGCGGTGGCGCACGCGGCGTGGGAGGCGGGCGCGTGGGCCGAGGCCGTCGACGTGTACAACGACGTGCTGCGCGCCCACGGCAAGGACCTCGACCGCGACGTGAAGGTCGCGGCGCTCTTCGAACTGGCCAGCGCGCTCAAGAGCCACGGCAAGGGGGCCGACGGGCTCAAGGCTGCCGTCGAGGCGCACGAGCTCGACCCGCAGAGCGTGAGGGTGATCGACCTGGCCGCGAGCCTCTACGGCGAAGAGGGCCGGTGGGACGAGGTGGTGAAGCTCAAGCGCAAGCGCGTGGAGCTGGCCACCAACGAGGAGGACCGCTTCGAGGGCCACCTCGAGCTCGGCGAGCTCCACGCGACGAAGCTCGGCGAGAAGGCCAAGGCCGCCAAGGCGTACTCCGCGGCGCTCGAGATCAAGCCCGACGACCGCAAGCTCCTCACGCGGCTCATGCAGCTCTACTCCGACGAGAAAGACTGGGGCCGCCTCGTCGAGGTGGTGCTGCGCCTCGCCGACCTCCTCCAGGATCGCGCGCAGCTGGGCAAGTACTACCTCACCGCGGCGCAGCTCTGCGACGTGCACCTCGGGCGCGTCGACGAGGCCGTCGACTACTACGAGTCGGCGCTCGAGCACGACCCGTCGCTCGAGAAGGCGCTCGCGGGCATCGCGGCGCTGCGCGGGGCGAAGGGCGACTGGCAGGGCCTCGAGAAGAGCTACCGCAAGGTGCTCGGCAAGATGACCGACGGGGCCCCGAAGGGCGCTCGCGCGCGTATCCACGCGCTGCTCGCGGGGCTCTACGAGGACAAGCGCAAGCTCAACCAGCCCGCCGAGGCCGTGGCCGAGTACGAGAAGGCCATGGAGATCGCGCCCGGCGAGGCCGACTACGCCGACCGCCTCGCGGAGCTCTACCTCGCCGACACGAAGCGCTACTTCGACCGCGCCGTGTCGACGCACCGCTCGCTCCTGGCGAAGAACCCGCTGCGCGTCGAGTCGCTCCACGCGCTCCGCAAGGTGTACACGGAGACGCGCAAGCCCGACGAGGCGTGGTGCATGTGCCAGGCCCTCGTGAGCGTGAAGGGCGCCGTCCCCGAGGAGGAGAACTTCTACAAGAAGTTTCGCACCGACCGCCCCGCCAACGCGCAGGAGAAGCTCAACGACGAGCGCTGGGCGCGCGACCTCGTGCACGCCTGGCAAGACTCGCTCATCACCTCGCTCTTCGCCGTGATCACCCCCGCGGTGCTCAAGGCGCGCGCGGTGCCGGGCTCGGACTTCGGGCTCACCGCCGCCAACCGCATCGAGCCGTCGACCGACGACGGCGAGATGGCGCAGACCGTCCACTACGCCGCGGGCGTGCTCGGGCTGCCGACCCCCGCGGTGCACGTGGTCCCCGCGCAAGACTCGGGGCTCAACTTCGCCTCCACCGCGCCGCCGTCGCTCTTCCTCGGCAAGACGGCGCTCGCGGGCGGCCCCGCCAAGGCCCTCGCCTTCCTCGCGGGCATGCGGCTGTCGTACTTCCGCGCGGGCCACCAGGTGCGGCAGATCGTGCCCACGGGCACGGGGCTCCGCGCGTGGCTCTTCGCGGCCATCCGCGCGGTGCAGCCGTCGTTCCCGGTGAGCGCCGACCTCGCGGGCCCCGTCGGCGAGAACGTGGTGGTCATCAAGCAGGTGATCACCGGCAACGCCCTCGACGTGCTCACCTCGCTGGTCTCGAAGCTCGTGCAGGCCGACACCTCGCTCGACCTCAAGCGCTGGATGCTCGGCGTCGACCTCACGGCCGACCGCGCGGGCTTCCTCCTCTCGAACGACCTCTCGATGTCCATCGCGGTCATCCGCGCGATGCCCGAAGACCAGTCGGCCGTCCCCCAGGCCGACCGCATCCGCGAGCTGCGCCTCTACGCCACCAGCGAAGACTACTTCCGCCTGCGCCAGCGCCTCGGCATCGCCATGATCGTCGGCGACAAGAAGTAGCCTCCGCTCCGCCTCCCAACGACTCCCTCCGGTCATCTCACGGGACGCACCCTCCAACGCGCACACGAAAAAACCTCGTGCGCTCGGCGGCCGATGAGCCGTCGTCGCGCGCCTGGGCCACTGTGACAAAATGCGCGTTGTGCGCACGCCCCTTGCGCCCCGCGCACAATTGATCCACGCATCGAGCGCCCCGCTTCACCCTTCGTCGAGGTCAACGCCCCCATGCAACGCACTCCCCTCTCGGTCGGCGCCCTTCTGGCTGCCTCGTGCTTCGCGGCCTCGCTCGGCTGCAGCGACGCGGGCAGCGCGACCCCTGCGGCCCCCGCTGCCGACGGCTCCGTCACCGCCGACGGCGCGGTCTCCGACGCGCCCGTCACGCCCGACGCGCCCGCCGCGCCCACGACCATCCCCGTGCTCGGCAACGGGATGCACACGCCCGCGGCGGTGCGCGTCACCGTCGTCGCGAGCGACGCCGACGAGCTCGATCGCCCGCGCGACCTCGCGTTCAACCCCGAGGCCCCCGAGCAGCTGTGGATCCTCAACAACGGGAGCAGCTCGATCACCATCGTGCGCAACGCGGGCACCCCCGACCGCGACTCGGTGCGCAACGTGGGCCAGGGCAACACGCACTTCATGGCGCACCCGTCGGCGCTCGCGTTCGGCGCGCCGGGCATCTTCGCCACGTCGCAAGAGACCGACGACGTCACCGAGCGCGGCGCGCCGCCCGACTTCATGGGCCCCACCCTGTGGGACTCGAACTACGACCTCTTCGACTCGGGCGACGACTCGCACATCGACATGCTGCACAACAGCCCCAACGCGGTGGGCATCGCGTGGGAGGCCGACAACGTCTACTGGGTCGTCGATGGCGCGCATCGGTGCCTCACGCGCTACGACTTCCAGACGCCCCACGAGCGCAGCGGCACCGACCACCGCTCGGCCAACGTGCGGCGCTACGCCAACGGGATGCTCACCTACACCCCGAACGTGTCGGCGCACGCGGTCTTCGACGCCACGCAGGGGCGGCTCTACGTGTCCGAGCCCGGGGCGAACCGCGTCGCGATGTTCGACCCCTCCACGGCCGAGATGGGCTCGCGCATCCTGCCCAACTACGACGGCTCGCAGCAGCGCATGATGGGCGGGGGCACCCTCGAGACCTTCATCGACGGCGCCGCCAACGAGCTCCGCAAGCCCTCGGGCCTCGCGCTCGTGGGCGACACCTTCTACGTCACCGACAACGAGACGTCGCGCGTCGTCGCCTTCGACCGCACGGGCCGACGCATCGACTGGCTCGACCTGTCGTCCGAGGTACAACCCGGCGCGCTCATGGGCATCGCCGTCGACGCGCGCGGGTGGCTCTACCTCACCGACGCCGTCGGCAACCGCGTCCTCGAAATCGCGCCCCGCTGAGCGCCCCCGCGCAGGTCACTCCCAACTCTCTCTTCCGACACGCAAAGCCACACAGATGCCGCACGAAGACCGCCACGCCCAGGGCGACACGGTTCACCTTCTCTATGAGAACCCTGACTGGCTCCCGCCCGTGATCGCGGGCCTCGAGGCCGAGGGCTTCCGCGCCGTTCCCTACGCGGTGGGCGACGGCACGCTCGACCCCGCACAGCCTCCCCCCGACGGCCTGTGGTGGAACCGCATGAGCCCGTCGGCCCACACCCGCGGCCACGGCAACGCCGTCGCCACCATGCGCGAGACGCTCGCCTGGCTCGACGCGTGGGGGCGCCGGGTCATCAACGGCACGCGCTCCTTCGGCTTCGAAGTGAGCAAGCTGCAGCAAGACCTCGTGCTCCGGCGCCACGGCATCCGCACGCCGCGCACGCTCCTGGCCGTGGGGCGCGAGGCCGTCGCGCGCGCGGGCCGCACCTTCGAGACGCCCTTTCTCGTGAAGCACAACCAGGGCGGCAAGGGCCTCGGCATCGCGCTCTTCAACAACGCCGACGAGCTCGACGCGCACCTCGACGCCGGAGGCTTCGACCCCGACCCCAACGGGCAGGTCGTGGTGCAGCAGTACATTCGCCCCGCGGAGCCCTTCATCACCCGCGTCGAGCTCGTGGGGGGCAAGTTCCTCTTCGCGATGCGCAGCTCCACGGTGGGCGGCTTCGAACTCTGCCCGTCGGACTTCTGCCAGGCCGAGAAGAAGCAGCCCGACGTGTGCCCGGCCGACGGCGCCGCCACCTTCTCGCCGTCGCCCCTCACGGCCGACGACCCGCTCGTCGAGCGCTTCGAAGCGCTCTGCCAGGCCGAGGGCCTCGACCTCGCGGGCATCGAGTTCCTCGAAGACGCCGACGGGCAGCGCTTCACCTACGACATCAACGCCAACACCAACTACAACGCCGCCCTCGGCCGCGCGTTGGGCCTCGACGGCATGCGCGAGGTCGCGCGCTGGATCCGCCGCGCGCTCGCGCCCCGCCCCGCGTGACGTCCGCGCGGCGCCGCCTCGCGAAGATGACGTAGCCTCGCGCGCTCGTCATGGCCGACGCAACCCCGCCCGAGACACCCCCCGCGAAGCGCCCGCTCACCGTCGGGCGCGTGCTCTTTCGCATGGCCGCGCCGGTGCAGCGCTTCCTGCGCACCGAGGCGGCCAGCGGGGCGCTGCTCATGGCCGCCGCCGCCGCGGCGCTCGCATGCGCCAACAGTCCCATTGAAGGGTGGTACGTTCATCTTATCGAGACGCCGGTCGGGGCGCGCGTGGGCGCCCACCTGGTCACGTGGCCTCTGCGCCACTGGATCAACGACCTGCTCATGACCCTCTTCTTCCTCGTGGCGGGGATGGAGATCCGCCGCGAGCTCTCCACGGGTGAGCTGCGCACGCCCGCGCGCGCCGCGCTCCCGCTCCTCGCCGCGCTCGGCGGGATGCTCGCGCCCGCGGGCGTCTACCTCCTCGTCGCCGGCCACGGTGCGACGGCGCGCGGTTGGGGCATCCCGATGGCCACCGACATCGCGTTCTCGCTCGGCGTCATCGGGTTCGTGAAGGGCCGCGTGCCCCCGTCGCTCCTCGTGTTTCTCACCGCGCTCGCCATCTTCGACGACCTCGGCGCCATCGTGGTGATCGCCGTGTTCTACGGCGCGCGCGTGGCGCTCGCGCCGATGCTCGCCGCCGTCGCGCTCGCCGTCGCGCTCGCCGCGATGGGGCGCGCGCGCGTCCAAGCGATCCCCCCGTACGTCGTGCT
>CAISKJ010001157.1 GCA_903885885.1 uncultured delta proteobacterium | reverse complement strand
GCTGTTGCGAACGCGCGTTTGAGCTCGGCCGTCGTCGGCGTCTCGCCCTCGAACGCCTCGGCCTGGCGAACGAAGCCCTGCCAGATCGGAGACAGGAGATTCCACAGCGTGCGCGGCGTTCGCTTCATGGGGCCGCGAGCATACAAAATACCTCTCGATACGCCATGATCGGCAGCGTGACGAAGCGCTGTTGCACGGTGCGCGGACGGTGCCCGCGAACCCCGCCGCCTCGGAGCCCGCGCCGCCCTACGACCGCAAGCTCATCAACGCGTGGCAGCGCCTCAGCGAGAGGTGCAAGAACATCAGCATGAAGGCCGCGACGCAGCGCCACGTCGCGCACCGCCGCTGAGACGCTCAGCCCGGGAGGATCTCGACGCCGACGAGGGCGTCGCGCGTGGCCTGCGAGACGTCAACGGGGTTGCGAATGAGGTTGAGGCGCGCGAGCCGTCGCACCCTCTGTGACGCGAGGAGGTTCGGAATCGCGCGGAGCTTGTTCGACGCGAGGCTGAGCGTGCGGAGCGCGGCGAGCCGATCCCACGCGCCGACGTCGGAGCTGATCGCGTTGTCTTCGAGCGAGAGGTCTTCGAGCGTCGCCACTTCGAACACCGCGTCGGGTGTGGCCTTGAAGCTCTGAAACTCCAGCGAGAGCGAGGTGAGTGACGGCGGCAGCGTGCCCGCGGCGAGCGCCACGAGCTTGCACGATTTGACCTCGAGCGCGCGCAGTCCCGTGAGGGTCGGGAGCTCGGGCGGGAGCGTTCCTTTCGTGAGGCTGCTGATCGAGAGCGCCGTGAGCGAGGGGATCGCGAAGTAGTCGGGCTCGACCTCGGCGCTCTTGCCGAGGTAGCCCGACACGGTGAGCGAGCGCAGCGCGAGGAGCTCGCGCAACGGCCCCGCGAGCGGGGGCGTGCTTCGACGGTGTCCGCTCGGCGTGAGGGTGATGGCCGTGACGTGACCCGCTTCGACGGTGAGCCCTTCGAAGGTCGCGCCCCAGCCGCTCTTGAAGCACTCGGCGAGCACATCGATCTCGTGCGCGTCGAGCGCGAGCGCCTCGAGGCGCGCCTCGTGATCGCTCCGACTCGAGAGGGAGCCGAGCTCCTTCGCCACGGCCGCCGCGGGTCTCTGCTTCGTCGCCATCGCGTTCACCTCGCCGCGGCCGCGCGCTCGATGGCGGGTCGAAACCGCTCGCCCGCGCCGCCCTTCACGAGATCGCCGTGGGCGGGCACGGAGGTGTACGACGCGCACCAGGAGTGCGCCCCGGCAGGCCCACCGTTTCGGTCACGAAGAACACCCCGGGAAAGACCTCTCGCAGCTCGCCGTGCGGCTGCGCGGGCGGAACCTTCTCGTCGCGCATGGGGCGCCGACTCTACCCGGTTTTCTCACGCCGACGCAGCGTGTTGCGCGCGGTGATCATGATCGCGCGGTGGAGTTCCCTCGGTTCGGTTGACACCCCGAGGAGACGACGGTGGGAGCGCAGAAACAGCGGTACACCCCCGAGTTCGGCGGGAGCCCACGGGCTCGTGGAGACCGCGAGCGGCTGCAACCCGACAATCGGCGGCGCCCAACAACGGAGGGCCCGCACGGCGCTGACCGCGCGGTCGGCGCCCGCAGACCCCTCCGGGCGGCGCAGACGTCGCACGCGTGGCTTCGCACGACGCGCGTTCCGCCGCGCGTCGGCGCTGCGGTAGGCTCCGCGGCGATGAGCTCATCCCCGGCCCGTTTCCCCCTCGGCGAGGCCCTGCAGCGTGTGAGCGCGTTCGTCACGCAGAGCGCGCGGCCATCGCACCGAGCGATCTGCGCGGCGCTCCTCCCGCTCGCCTCCGACGCGAACACCGTCGACCGCTACGCCCACCTCTGCGTCGCCCTCCTGCGCTGGAACGGCGGCCACATCCACCCCGACCTCGCGGCCGCGCTGCCGACGTGGGAGGCCGCGGATCTCCTCGCGCTCCCGCCCGTGCAGATCCTCGCGACCCAGACGGCGGAGGGCGCTCGCATCACCTTCGCCAATTTCGACCTCGCCCGCCTGGTGTTCGCCGTCCGCTACCCCACGCGGAAGAAGGGACGCGCGCGGGTGTTCGAAGGGGCGACGCGGCTGCGTGAGGCCG
This sequence comes from uncultured delta proteobacterium, assembly GCA_903885885.1. GTDB lineage: Bacteria > Myxococcota_A > Polyangia > Polyangiales > CAISKJ01. The sequence continues at coordinate 6,662 of CAISKJ010001157.1, read as the reverse complement.
AGGCGGTGGCGGGCCTCTTCGATCTGGGCGTACCGGCCTTCCTCGCGCGGGACAAGGGTCGCTGGCGGGCGGTGTACGGCGCCGCGCGGAGTCGACCCTTCGACCGCGTCGAGCGAGGCATCGTGCACGGCGAGCTCCCCGTGTACGTGGTGCGAGATGGGACGAAGCGGCGCGTGATCGTCGGCGCGACGGACTCGCCTTCCTGGGAGCGCGTGACGCTCCCCGCGTGGGGCGGCACGATGCTGGAGGCGGCCCCCGAGCTCTTCGTCGAGTGGGAGGACGGCGACGGGCCGCTGGTGTACGCGGCGAAGGGCGCGCGGGGGTGGAGCATCGTGCGCGGCGGCGTCGCGTGGAATCGCCGCTTGGAGAAGCTCGAAGACCTCACCGTGGTGAAGGGCCGGGTGTGCTACCGGGGCATGTTGCAGCGGCGCTGGACGGTGGTCGAAGGCGACGCTTCGAGCCCCGTCTACGACGAGGTGCCGAAGGTGACGTGGGTGGGCGGCAGGGCGGTGTACCGGGCGCGCTCGGGCAAGCAATGGGTGGTGGTCGACGGCGCGCGCTACCGGCACTTCTACGACGAGGTGAGCCCCGGTGAGATCCGCGGCGACGACCCGTTCTACGCCGGGCGGTCGGGGGAGGAGTGGTGGGTGCACCACGGCGCGCATCGGTGGGGGCCGTACCGCGGGGTCGCGCTGCTCCCGCAGCCGGTGAGCGACGACGTGGAGGCGACCGACGACGACGCCCTCGCGTCGGTGTCGTACCAGGTGTCTCTCCCCGACGGGGCTGGCGAGGCGGTGTTTCGCGACGGCCGGGAGGTGGCGCGCTTCGACGTGGTGGCGGCGGCGCTGGCGACGACGGCGGGCGTCGCGTGCGCCGGGAAGCGCGGCGGAGAGACGGTGGTGCTCGACGTCGACGGAACGACGCTGGCCACCGTGGAGGGCCTCCGTACGCTCGGTGAGTCGACGGGCCACGCGGAATTCGAACGGCTCCACGGGCTCACGTACTTTCTCGCACGTGACGGCAAGAAGACGCGGCTCCACGCGGGGACGTGGCGCTCGGAGCCCGCGGACGAGATCGTTCCTCTCTGGATCACGAGCCGGGGCCGGCCGGTGTACGGCGCGCGTGAGAAGGGGCAGTGGTGGGTACACGCGGGCGAGGCGAAGCGCTTGCTGAAGAAGCGCCCCGTGGCGGGCCTCGGACCTGACACCGACAGCGCGGAGGCGGGAGACCGCTTCCGCGTGCTGCTCACGGGCGACACGACCGTCGACGTCACGATGTGAACCGCCGCGGCGCGGGGCACGCGCGATCGCCGTCGCGGCGCCAATTCTCGCCGCGCGGGCGGCGCCGACGTTACCCTCACGCTCACCCATGCGCATTCTCGTAGACCGCGACCTGCGACGCCTCGACGCGTACGCCGAGGGCCCCGCGGAGATCGAAGGCATCCTCGACGGCTCCGTGCGTGACGACGGCGAGCAGCTGCTCCTCGCGTCGTTCGACGACCCCGTGCTCGTGACCGACCCCTGGCGCATCGCGCAGCTCCCGCCCTCGCGCCGCGACGTCGTGTCGAGCTTCTTCGGCCTCCCCCGTCGCACCATCGAGTACGACGGCGTCGCCCTCGACTTCGATGCCTCGCGCCATCCCCGCGTGTGGTCTCCGTCGATCGACACGCTGCTCATGTGCAAGGCCCTCGCGCCCGTGCTCGACGAGACCCGCGAGAACGGGTCGGTGCTCGAGGTGGGCTGCGGCTCGGGCTTCATCGCCCTCTACGCCATGCAGAGCCTCCGACGCCGAGGCAAGGCGCCCTCCGAAGCGCACCTCATCGACATCGAGCCGCAAGCGCTCCAGGTGGCGATGGGCGCGCTCGAATCGGTCGCCGGCTCGACGCTCGTCACCACCTCGCTCGGACGCCGCGGTGACGCCCTTCGCGTGCGCGGTCGCTACGACCTCGTGATGATGAACCCGCCCTACATCCGCCGCCCCGCCGACCTCGCCGACCCCGCGTTCAAAGACAACCCCTGGGAGGGCGTCGCGCTCCTGCGCGAGCTCGCCAGCGAGGGCGCGTCGCTGCTCAACCCCGGTGGCTCACTGGTGCTCGTGATGTCGAGCCTCTGCGACGGACTCGCGCGACCGTGGTTCGACGCGTCGTGGGAGGTCGAGACCCTCGCCACGCTCGACGTGCCCCTGAAGGTCTACGCCGTGACCTCGGGCCTCACCGCGAAGAGCCGCGCGTGGATGGAGTACCTGCGCGACGTGGAGGGCCTCGTCGTGCACGATCCGCCGCTGCGTGGCTACACCACGTGGCAGCGCCTCGAGATCCTGCGCTGTCGACCTCGCTGAGCGAACGGCGTCACCGCACCGCCGCGCCGGCGCCATGAGGTGCCATATCGGGGGGAGCGCCCGCTGGCGCGAAGGGGGGGGACCCCCCCCAGGAAATCGCCGCGAAGATCGCTCTGAATGGCAGGTAAATCGCGGGTTTCGGAGGGCTGCGAGGCAAAGACTATGGCGCCATAGGCTTTGCCTCCCATCGGAGGGGGCGAAGGCACCATCGCTCACGACGCCCAACCCCTTCGCGGGGCCGCGCACCGTCGCTCGCGAACCGCTCGCGCGCTCGGAGGTCGACCTCGAAGGTGTGGGCCTCGCCGAGGCGCACGCCGTCGAGAGGACTTGCCCCCCCTCCCTGGGCGTCCACGCTCGGGGCGGCGTGAGCACACCCCGGCTGTTCGACGAACAGGTTTGCCGGCTCACGAGTCGCGGTCGAGCACCGGGACAGCGAAGGGGGAGTCGTACCGCGAGCGCGAACAGAACACGCGTCACGTGGGTGATGACGCAGGGGGGGCTATCGGGGCTTCACGACGGCGGCCGTTGGAGGCGCTCTCCGCGTCATCGCGCGAAGTCCCGACGTCGGTAACTCCACCAACAGGCCCCCTGTTGGTAGAACGGCAGACGTGTAGACATGGCGCGGTGCGCGACCACGATGGTACGGCCCCCATCGTCAGGCGCGCGTCGACCTGGCACCGGTCGCGCAGATCGCAGCGGAGGAGATCAGCCCCCACGGCGGTGATGGCGTCGAGGGTGTTTTATCGTTTTGTGAGATGAGCCTCCTGTGGGATGAGTGCGCTCGCTTCGGCCCGGTGGCGCCTCTTTGCCCGCCGCGCGCCGAACGGCGGTGAAGGGTGCCCATGGCGACGCGCGTGACTGCAAGGCTGGATCCGAGACTCGCCCCGGCGCGGCGACCGCGGTCTCGCGCGGTTCTGTCGTTGCTGTGCGCGCTTTCGACGGGCTGCGCCGAGCTCGCCGAGGACGACGCGCCCACGGTGGACACGCTGACCGCGCCGGGGCCCTTTTGCGAGCTGTCGCAGCGCGCCACCCCGGCGGAGCGCGCGGGCTGGCATTCGCGCCTCTGGTCCGCAGCGACCGTGCAGCGCGAGATCGCAAACACGACGGCGCAGTCGGGGCTCCGTTGCTCTCCGCAGGTCGCGTACCTCGCGGTGTACGCGCGGATGACGGCGGCGCGCGACGCCGCCCGCTGCACGCAGGGCGACCCGATGAAACCCGCGGACCCGCTCGACGTGCGGCTCAACGACGCGCTCTCCGACGCGATGACCCGCAACTACCTCGACATCGTGCGTCGCTGCGGGGCGGGAACGAGCGGGGCGCTGCCCGATCCCGCAGACCCCGGCGGTCTCTGGTGCGAGCTGCACCGCGACGCGCTGCGCGACAACCGTGACGCCGTCCGCGTGGCGACCGGCAGCACGGGGTTGTACCTCTCCGCTCACCTCGCGCTCGCGGTCTCGCTGCTCCCGCACCTTGACACGGTATGGGGCGGGACGGGGTACGCGACCCCCGGCGCGCGCATCGAGCGGCTGCGCGCGTTCAAACCGACCTTCGACGCGTTCAACGCGTTTCTGGCCCGTCGTCTGGACACGGTGGCTACCGCCCTGGGCGACGCGGGGCTGCTGCGCGGGTCGGCCTTCAGCGTGGCCGCGGCGCTGGGGGAGCGGGTGTTTCCGTCGGCGCTGGCGTTCGGCCGCATCCGCGACATCGCGTGGTCGCGGGGCCTGGGCCTCGCGCAGGCGATCCCGCGAGGACAGCACCCGTGGACGATCGCGACGGCGGGCGGTTTCACCTTCGCTGCGAGCCCCGCGCGTGCGTCGGCCGCATGGCCCGACGATGGTGCCGTCCGCGCGCACCGCGATGCGCTGATCCGCGAGGCCCGCGAGGCCCGCGACACCCTCTCCACGCCGCTGCTCGGCGTTCTCGGCGGACACAATTTCGTCAGCCTCGGACCCGGCACCGCGGCGCGCGCTGCGTGTCTGGGCCGCTGAAGCAACGCATCGGGCGAGCGGGCGCCCGTCGTGCCGCGTGTGGGAGGTTCACCGGGGCCCTTCACCGACTTCGCCGCCGCCCCGGCCTCTGGAGCATCGGATTGTGTGACGGCAGGCGCCACGCCCGCGCGCGCACTTGTGCAGCGCATCAACAATGCCCCACGCGATCCGATCGCTGACGCGGCACGCGCGGGACGCACGGCGCCGCATCCGTCTCATCGATCTTCCTGCACCCTCCGGAGCTAAACCCCCTCATGCGAACCACCCTTCGCGCCCTTGTGCTGTCGTCCACGCTCGCCACGGCGGCCTGCGGCGGCGACGCGGACCCCCCGCCGCCGCCCGGCGACGCTGCCGCGGATGCGAGCGGCGACGCCACGGACGCCGCGCTCGACGCCGCGCTCGACGCCGCGCTCGACGCGCCGCGCAAGCCGATGCCCAACCTCGTCCCCCTCGTCATCGGCGGCGACGAGCCGTGGCTCTCGGAGATCCCTGCGGACATTCGTACGGGCTACGGCTTCCGTGCGCCGCGCATCGAGACCCGCGTCTTCTCCGCGGGCGCGTGCGAGGTGCAGGAGGGCTGCACGCTGCCGGGCTCGCGGCGCCTCCTCCGCTTCACCCTCGCGACCCCGAACCGTGGCGACGCTGACCTCTACCTTGGCTCGCCCACCATGGCGATGCGGGCCGCGGATCAGTTCGAGTTCAGCCCTTGCCACCGGCACTACCACCTCCGCGGCTACGCCGACTACCGCCTCGTCAACGGCGAGGGCCGCGAGGTGGCGCGCGGGCACAAGCAGTCGTTCTGCATCGAGGACACCAACCAGGACCCCAACGCGCCCACCGACCCCGCGACGGGGGAGCGCCGCAACGCCAACCTCGATCGGTCCGAGGCCTACGTGTGCAGCAACCAGGGCCTCCACGCGGGCTGGCTCGATGCGTATGGGCAGCACCTGGAGTGCCAGTACATCGACATCACGGGCGTGGCGCCGGGGCGGTACCGCATCCGCGCGACGATCAACTCCGACCGCGTCCTCGAGGAGTCGGACTACACCGACAACGTCACGGAGCTCGAGGTCGAGGTGCCCGCGGCGACGGGCAACCCGCCGCCCGCCACGCCGCTCGACGCCTGCAACACTTCCATGACGGGCATGGACCGCGAGTGTGGCTGGACCACCGAGCCCGACCCCCGCACCTGCACCGCGGGGGCGACGGTGACCGTGGGCTGCAACCCGAGCTGCGAGGGCGGCGCGGGATCCCGCTGCGAGGGCAACCCGGTCGTGCGCGTGTGCCCCTCGACGCGCCCCTGCGCGCAGGGTGCGGCGGGCTGCGTCCCGTCGTTGCCCTACTGCACCGCGGCCGAGTCCATCGCGCGCAACGACGACTCTTGCGGCAACCAGTGCTCGCAGGTGACCTTCGTCTGCCCGCCGTCGGGCTTCTACCGGCTCCTCACCGCTTCGTTCAGCGCGGGCGAGGCGTACACCTGCCGCTTCCCCTTCGCGATGTAGCCGCGCAGTCGCGGTGAGCGTCGTCGGCGGCGAGGTCGAGGAGCGCACGCATCGCCGCGGGACCCACGGCGCCGCAGCCCCACGCGAGGCCCTCGCGCGCCACGACAGCGAAGGGGGCGTCGTACCGCGAGCGTGGACAGAACACGCGTCACGTGTGTGACGACGCAGGGGGGCTATCGGGCCTTCACGATGGGGCGATTGGAGGCCCTATCCGCCGCTTCGACCTCCGCTGAACACCGCCGCGGCTCAGCCGCGCAGGGCGTGAAGGCGCGCGCCTCCCCCGAGGAGAATCCACGGCGTGGAGGCGCCCGCGCCGAGCGGTGCGGCGATGACGTCGAGGTCGAACGCGGCGCGGACCTCTCCGGTCGTTAGATCGACGTGCACAGGCACCATCCGGCCGTAGTGGCCCGCGGGGTTGAGGATCGCCGCGAAGGCGTTTTCCATAAAGTGAGCCTGACCGCGCAACACACCGAGAAACGCGCATGGAATCCGCCCCGCGGCGTTCAGCACGAGGGTGAGCGGAAAGGCATGCCCGCCGTCGAGCACCTCGAGATGCGCGACGAGCCAGCTCCTTGACTCGGTCGCGAAGCTCACGAACGCGATCGGGTGCTCGCTGCGGGCGACTTCGAACGCTCCGACGAGGTTGGCGCCGAGGCGAACCTCCATGCGCGCGACGAAGACCGAGCGCTCCGGCTCGACGTACTTCTCGAGGATCGCGAACACGTCGAGGGACCCCCAACGAAAGCGCGGGAGGCCCAACCACCCGACGCTCCCCGCCAGCTCGACGCCGAACACACGGGCGAGGCGCGCGCGCCCTTCGTTGCTGTGGAGCATC
>CAISKJ010001156.1 GCA_903885885.1 uncultured delta proteobacterium | reverse complement strand
CGCCGAGCTCTTTCCCCTCGACGGCACCGACCTCGACCGGCGCGCGGGCGCGTCGCGGGTGCTCTCCATCGCGAGCGGGGTGCCGCGCTTCGAACTCCACCACATGCGCGCCCTCATGCGATGGATCACCGCCGCCGAGCGCGAGCGACCCGCCGCCGTGATGCTGCGCTACCGCGCGGCGCGGGGCGACGGCGACGGCCCCGCGGAGCCCGAGGCCGAGGTGCGCCCGCGGCTCGTGTGGCCCCTCGGGGTGATCCTCCGCGACGCGCGCCGGGTGTACCTCCCGGCCCTCGTCGAGCCCGCCGAGTCGATGAGCGACCGGCGGCTCTTCGCCCTCGAGCGCGTGGCCGCGGGCCCCAAAGACTGCGGGGTGATCCCGCTCCCCGACGCCGACGCCCTGCCCACGCGCTTTCTCCTCGAGGAGCGCCCCCGCCTGCGCGACCTCGTGCAGCCCTGGTTCGGCCTCGTGCGCCCCGACGCGCCCGCCGACCGCGTCGACCTCCACGTGCGCTTCGACGCGCGCCAGGCCCCCTACGTGCGCGGGCGTCGGTGGCACCCGCGGCAGCGCGAGGTCGAGCTCTACGACGGCGGCTTCGAACTGCACTTCGGCCCGGTGGAGCTGCGCGAGGCCGTGGCGTGGTGCTCCCAATGGATCGACGGGGTCACCGTGCTCGGCGACGGCAGCCTGCGCGAGGCCTACGAGCGCTCGCTCGACGCGCGCCTCCGCGTGCAGCGGGCCACGCCGGCGAAGGCGCGCTGACCGGCAACGGGTTGCCACGGTGCCGCGGCGCCGCTGGCAACGGGCTGCCGGGCAGCGCCGGCGGGGTCTTCGCGCGGGCGTATGCATCGCGTCGGAGCGGTGCTGCGATGATCGACCACACGACGAGGGGGGAGCTTCTTGCGGTGCGCCGGCAGGCCATGGCGGCGGCGATGCGCGCGGGGCTGCGCGACCGATCGCTCTGCGACGAGGTGGCGCAAGAGGTGATGGTGCGCGCGTGGCGCCACGGGGTGCTCGCGCTGAGCCCGAGCGCGCGCGGCGCGTGGGTGCACACCACGGCGCGGCGCTACGCGATCGACCTCCTGCGCCGGGCGCGGCGTACGGCGTGCGACGAGGGCGCGCTCGACGCGCTCGCGAGCGAAGGGGGCGCGGCGATGAGCGAGGCGCGCCTCGACGCGCGGCGCGCGGTCGATGCGGTGAGCGCGCGGGCGTGCGCGCTGCCGCCGTCGCTGCGGGCGGTGTTCGACGCGGTGGTGTGCGAGGGCCGCGCGATCGACGAGGTGTCGCGCGCGCTGGCGGTGTCGCGCGCGGTGGTCGACACGCGGCTGCGGCGGATGCGCACGCGCCTGGCGGCGTAGCGCTGAGCGCTGGTCTCATCTTTCGAAAACACCTTACAGCAAGCACTTTGGTTTGCCCTCATCGTTCCCTGCATTCTCGTCGGCTCGCGCGCAAGCACACGGGTCCGGGGCCTGCGCGCGGGCCCCCACCCCCGCTACCGCGCGCCCCGCCCCCGCGGGAGCGAGGGCAGGGCTGTGCT
>CAISKJ010001155.1 GCA_903885885.1 uncultured delta proteobacterium | reverse complement strand
CGTGCGCGACCTGCGCGTGCTCGCGAGCTCGCGCGAGCCCGTGCCTCATCGAGGGTGAGGCCGCCGTCGGAAAGGAGACCCTCGCGCGCGCCCTCCACGCCTGGAGCGGACGCCGCGCGCTGCGCGTGGTGGCGTGCGAGGGCGTCGCCGACGGGGCCTTCGCCGACGAGGGCCACGCCGATCCCCTCGACGGGAGCACGGTGATCCTCGACGACGTGGGGCGGCTCCCCGCGGCCGCGCAGTCGGCGCTGCTGCGCGCCCTCGACGACGGCCGCGACGCGCGGTGGATCGCCACCACGAGCGAGGCGCTCTTCGCGACGGCGGCCCCCCTGCGGTCCGACCTCGTGCGCAGCCTCGCGGGCTACGTGGCCCGCGTTCCCCCGCTGCGTCGGCGGCGCGAAGACCTCGGCACGCTCGGCGCGTGGATCCTGCGGGCCGCGGGCGTGACGCGCGCGTCGATCACGCCGGCCGCGGGGCGCGCGCTCTACCTCAGCCCCCTCGGCGGCAACCTCCGGCAGCTTCGCACGGTGCTCCGCGCGGCCGCCACGCTCGCGGGCGACGGGCCCATCGACGCGCGCCACCTGCCGCCCCTCGACGTGAGCCCCGCGCCCGTCGCGCTCGCAGCGCCCGACGCCCCGCGCGGCGCGCCGCGCAAGAGCGCCCCCACGCGCGACGAAATCGTCGGCGCGCTCGAGGCCACCGGGGGCAACATCGTGCGCACGGCGGAGTGCCTTGGTAGCCACCCGCGACAGGTGTACCGCTGGATCGAACGCCATGAGATTCCACTCGACCGCTATCGTCGCTGAGCGATCCCTGCGGGCCTTCGCGCGCCTGTGCCTCCTCGCGTTCGTCGCGACGCTCGCGTGCGCGAAGCCGCCGACGGCGCTGGTGTTCCGCGTGCTCGCCGAGAACCTGGTGCCCGCGTGGTGCGACCAGCCCGCGTACCGCAACGCGCCCGAGTGCCCCGCGGGGGCCTACCGCCTCGACAGCGTGCTGGTGCGCGTGTGCCGCGGCCCGTGCCCCAACGTCGCCGCCAACGACTGCGGCGACGACGAGTTCTTCTGCCGCAGCTTCGTCGAGGGGGCATCGCGCACGCCGCAGAACGTGGTGCCTGGCGACATCGTGGTGACGCCCGCCGAGGTGGGCGGCGCGACGCGCGTGGGCATCGTGGTGCTGGCCAACGCGCGCGTGCCCGGCACCGGCGGCGACCCCGACACGATCGAGCGCATCCGACGGCGCTTCGTGGTGACCTTCGTGCCCGAGAGCAAGCAGCTCGTCGAGGTGTGGCTCTCGTCGCTCTGCATCGGCGCCGTGTGCCCGCCCGAGAGCACCTGCGGGCGGCGCTCGTGCGAGCCCGTCGACAACCCGCCCACGGGGCCGTACACGCCGCTCCCTCCGCCCGGGTCGTCGGACGGCGGCGCGCTCGACGTGAGCTTCGACGTCGCGCCCCGCGACGTGAGCGACGCGAGCGACGTGAGCGATGCGACGGACGTCACCGATGCGATGGACGTCACCGATGCGACGGACGTCACCGATGCGATGGACGCCATCGATGCGAGCGATGGGAGCGACGCGCGCGATGTGAGCGATGGGGGGGCACCCGAGACGAGCGCTGTCGACGCGGCCCTCGATTCGGACGCGACGATGGTCTGCGGTGGGGTGTGCTCGGGGGGATCCATGTGCTGCGACGGCGTGTGCCGCGACACGCTGTCCAACCCCAGCAACTGCGGCGGCTGCGGGCTCGCGTGCCGCGCGGGCGAGATCTGCCGCCGGGGAACGTGCGCGCGCTTCGACAGCATCGGGGCGGGCGAGATGCACACGTGCGCGGTGAACGGCGGCGCGGTGTGGTGCTGGGGGCGCAACAACGACGGGCGCATCGGCGACGTCTCGGTGACGCTGCGCGACCGGCCTACGCGCGTGGCGCTGCCCCTCGGGATCGCGTCGCACGTCGCGGTCGGCAGCGCGCACGCCTGCGCGTGGATGGCGGGCGGCGCCATCGCGTGCTGGGGGCGCAACGATCGTCGGCAGCTCGGCGTGAGCGCGACGGGGCCGGCGCTCGTTCCGGGCGTCGCGACCGTGGGCAGCGCCGCGCTGGGGAGGGACTTCTCCTGCGCGTCGCAGGGCGATGGCCGTGTGGTCTGCTGGGGCAAGAACGACCTCGGCCAGTGCGGCCTCGCACCCGGCGGCGACGCGGCCCCCACGCCGTTGCCCGATGGCGCCGCGATCGGCTTTGTGGAGCGGGTTGTGGCGGGCAGCGCCCACGCGTGCGCGCTCGCCGCAGGGGGCGCGGTGTGGTGCTGGGGCGCCAACGGCCTGGGGCAGCTCGGGCGGGGCACCACGTCGGTGAGCGAGGGGCCCGCGCGCGTCGACGGATTGACGGCCTCGGCGCTGTTCGCGGGCGCCGATCACACCTGCGCGATCACGACCGGGCGCGCGGTGCTCTGCTGGGGCAGCAACGCGTCGCGGCAGGTGAACCCGTCGAGCGGAGTCGCCGTGATCGCGACGCCCGCGACGGTGAGCGGCGTCGTGCCGTCGATGGCCGCGACGGGCGCCGCGGGCGACGCGTTCTCGTGCGTGATCGCCGGTGATTCGCGCGCTGTCATGTGCTGGGGCGCCGGCGCGGTGGGGCAGCTCGGGAGCGCGTCGGGCACGCTCGATGTGGCCTTCGGCGCGGGCTTCGTCGATGGCCTCACCGACGTGCAGTCGATCGCCGCGGGAGACCGCCACGCCTGCGCGAAGACGACGCTGGGCGTGGTGTGCTGGGGCTCCAATCGCTTCGGGCAGCTCGGCGTTGGCACCCATGGGGCGCCGCGCGCGACGCCCGCCGCGATCGCGTCCGGCGCCGTGTCGTCGGGGGTGACCGCCGTCGCCGCGGGAGCCGCGCACGCGTGTGCGATCGCGGGGAGCAACGTGTGGTGCTGGGGGCGCAACACCTTCGGCCAACTCGGCACCGGCACCCGCGGCCACGCGTCGCGGCCCACGCAGGCGAACCTCTTCGGCGCGTCGACGCCCTTGTCGATCTGCGCGGGCGAGGCGCACACCTGCGCCGTCATGGGCGACCACACGGTGCGCTGCTGGGGCGACGGCCGGCTGGGGCAGCTCGGCAACGGAATGACGGCCTCGGCCGAGGTGCCCGTGGCCCTCACCGGCATGACCACCGCGGAGAAGGTCACCTGCGGGCAGAGTCACAGCTGCGCGCTCCTCGCCGGCGGCGCGGTGACGTGCTGGGGCAGCAACGCGCGCGGTCAGGTCGGGCTCCCGCTGAGCCCTTCACCCCGTCTCTCGCCCGGGCTCATCGCGGGCGTCACGGCGACCGACATTGCCGCGGGCGCCACCTCGACCTGCGCGACGAACTCGGCGGGTGTTGTCACATGCTGGGGCAACGACGACGTCGGTCAGCTCGGCG
>CAISKJ010001154.1 GCA_903885885.1 uncultured delta proteobacterium | reverse complement strand
GGCTCGCGCAGAAGTCGTAGCGCCGGGTCCGCGCGCGTGTCGCGCCGGGCGCAGAGTGCGATAGTCTCCGAGCGCGTCGCGGCGCTCCCCCATGACACATACCCTTCGCCCCATCGGCCTCCTCGCGGCCCTCGCGCTCTCGTCTGCGTGCAGCGAGACCGTCACCACCACCCGCGCCGCCGACGCGCCCGACGCGGCGCGCGCCGACGCCTCCGAGGCGACGCTCGACGCGCCCGACGTTCCCGATGTGCCCGACGTTCCCGAACTGCCCGACGTGGCGTGCCCCATGGGCCTCACGCGCTGCGGCGACGCGTGCGTCGACCTCGCCACGACGACGGCGCACTGCGGCGCGTGCGACGCCGCGTGCGCCGAGGCCGAGACGTGCTCCGCGGGGGTGTGTCAGATCAAGTGCCCCCTCGGCCAGACGCCCTGCGAGGGCGTGTGCCAGGCGCTCGCCACAGACATCAACAACTGCGGCGCGTGCGGCAACGGCTGCCCGCTGGGCCTGAGCTGCGTCGAGGGTTCGTGCGCGCTCGTGTGTCTGCCGGGGCGTACCAACTGCGGCGGCCGCTGCGTCGACCCGATGGCCTCCAACGACCACTGCGGCGGCTGCGAGCGCCCCTGCGCGACGGGCACGCGCTGCACCGCCGGCGTGTGCCGCGGTGACCCGTGCGGCCCCGCCGACACCGCCGCGGGGCGCTGCGACGGCGACGCGGTCGTGCGCTGCGTGAGCAACGAGATCACCCGCGAGGCGTGCGGCTTCGGGCGCGTGTGCGTCGCGGCGATGGGCGCCGCCCCCGCGTGCGCCGACCCGACGGGCGCGCGCCGCGTGACGGGCCGCGTGACGTTTCAAAACCGACCGGCCACCGTGCGCGGCGTCATCGCGTCGCGCTACGACCCCGTCGAGGGAGTTCCCGTGGCGCTCCTCGACGCGAGCGAGCGCGTCGTACTGCAAGGGCTCACCGACGCCGACGGCGCGTACAGCCTCGCCTACGACGCCCCCGACGGCGCCATGATGCACGTGCGCGTGGCGCTGGCCCGCACCGACTCGATCTACAACTTCGTGGTGCGCGACTACGCCGGGGCCACGTTCTCGTTCACGAGCCCGGCCTTCGCGGCCGCCGCGGCGACGACGCGCGACATCGCCGTGACCTTCGAACAGAACTCCGGCGCCCTCTCGATCTACGGCGCGGCGCGGCGGGGCTTCGAGTTTCTGCGCCCCTTCGTCACCGCGCGCCCCGCGGCGCTCTACATCACCTGGCAGCGCAACCGCGCCACGAGCACCACGAACTCGAGCTACTTCTCGGGCGCGTCGAGCACCATGTTCATCAACGGCTCGAGCGCCGACCCCGACGAGTTCGACCCGCCCGTGGTGGCGCACGAGTTCGGGCACTACATTCAGCGCTGGTACTCGCGCGCCAACAACCCCGGCGGCCCCCACGACGGCAGCCCCGCCGACCCCAACCTGGCCTACGGCGAGGGCGGCGCGAGCTTCTTCGGGTCGCTCATCACGGGCTCGCCCTACTACATCGACGCGGGCGTCACGCGGCTGCGCATCGCCTTCGACCTCGGCAACGTACCGCTCGTGCGCGCCTACGCGGCCTCGGCCACGCTCCCGATGGAGCAGGCCGTGAGCGAGTGGCTCATCGGCGGCACGCAGTACGCGATGCTTCGCGCGTCGGGCGACGCCAACGCACAAACACAGCGCGCGATGCGCGTGCTCACGGGATACCTCCGCCGCACGCCGACGCCCGACCGCGGCGAACCCGGCGTCGACCTCGTCGACTACCTCGACGGCTACCTCTGCGTAAACGAGGGCGCCGAGCGCGCCACCATCATGAACTACCTCGTCACCCAGCGGCGCTTCCCCTACGATTTCGCCTTCGCCGGAGTGTGCCGATGAGCCCGCGCGTCGCCCTCGTCGCCCTCTGCCTCGCGGCCTGTCAGCGCGTCGCGCCCGAGCCCGCGGCGCCCCTCGCGATGCCCTCGCACGGCGCGCACCACGCCGACCCGTCGCCGCCCTTCGCGCTCACGGTCACGACGCGCCCGCTCGACGAGGGCGTCGCCGAGCTGAAGGTGCAGCTCACGCCCGCGGTGACACTTGCATCGCTCACGCTGGGCGTCGACGTGGGTCAAGCGATCACGGTGGTCGAGGGCAGCGCGCAGCGCGCCGTCGCGAACGCGCCCGCGGGCGCCGCCGTCGAGCTCCGGCTGCGCGTGCGGCGCACTACGCCGGGCGCCGCGGGCGTGG
>CAISKJ010001153.1 GCA_903885885.1 uncultured delta proteobacterium | reverse complement strand
TCTCGCCATCGGCTTCAAGGGCATCAACGACCACCACGTGACCACGCCGCAGCAGGTGGCCGGGCGCATCGAGCACTGCGGGTTTCGCGTGGCGCGCTCGGCGCGGCTCACCCTGCCCCCCGTCGGGCCCGTGGGCGTGCCGGTCTACTTCGACTGGCTCCTCGAGCGTCGGTAGGCGCTTTCACCGCGGGGTGGCTCCCGCGCTAGCCGTTGAAGCCCGCGGCCCCGCGGTGGTATCGCCCCGCGCACCGTGACCGACCCGACGCTCCCCTGGATCGATCGCATCCTCGCGCGCGCGGCGCGCGTCGCCCACACGCGGCCCTGGCACGTGATCCTCGCGACCCTCGTGGTGCTCGTGGCCTCGTGGGGCACGGCGAGTCGGCTCCAGGTTCGCGGCGACTTTCTCGACCTGCTGCCCGAGCGCAGCGAAGGCGCGCGCCTCTTTCGCAACGCGATGACGCGCATGGGCGGCGGCAGCGCGACGCTGTTCGTCGTGGTGCGGTCGCCCGATGCTGACGCCAACAAGCGCCTCGTCGACGCGCTCGAGCCGGGCCTCCGTGAGCTCCCGCGCTCGCTCGTTCGCACGGTGGAGCACGGCCCCGAAGAGGCGCGGCGCTTCTACCTCGCCCGCAAGTGGCTCTTCGCCGACGTGGGCGACCTCGAAGAGGTCGAGTGCGAGCTCTCGCGCGCCCGCCGTCGCGCCCAGCCGGGCTTCGTCGACCTCGACGACGAGCCCTGCAGCGACCATCGCAGCGACCGCGCGACGCGCGCCGCGCAGGGCGCAACGGCGCCGCCCGCGACGGGCAACACGAGCGAGGTCGCGCGGCCCTTCGAGCGCTTTCGCGCGCAGCTCTCGGGGCGCATGCGCGAGGTCGACCGCTACCCCACGGGGTACTTTCGCACGCCCGACGGGGGGATCTATCTGCTCGTGATCCGCGCGTCGGGGGCGGGCTTCGGTGACCGCTCGGGCGATGAGCTCGTGGCCCGCGTGAACGCCATCGTCGCGCGCGCCAACCCGCGGAGCTTTCACCCGCGCGCCGAGGTGGGCCTCGGCGGCGACGTGGCCAACGCCATCGCCGAGCGCGACTCGCTCCTCTCCGAAGCGGCTATTTCTACGGGCCTCGCGTTTGTGCTCATTCTCGCGGGCATCGCGCTGTTCTTCCGCTCGCCGTGGGCCCTCGGGCACATCGGGCTCGCGATGTTCACGGGGGTGGGCTGCGCGTACGCGGTGGCCGAGCTGGCCTTCGGCTACCTCACCATGTCGACGGCCTTTCTGGGTTCGATCGTGGCGGGCAACGGGATCAACTACGCCATCGTTCACCTCGCGCGCTTTCGCGAGCGCCGCGCGGCGGGCGACTCCGTCGAGGCCGCCCTGGTCGACGCGTCGGTGACCATTCGCGAGGGGACGGCCCTCTCGTCGCTCGCGGCCGCGGGCGCGTACGGCTCGCTCATGCTCACGGGCTTTCGCGGCTTCAGCCAGTTTGGCCTCATCGGCGCCTCGGGCATGCTCTTCTGCTGGACCGCTTGCATGATCGTGGTGCCCGCGTCGATCACCCTGGTCGAGCGCCTCCGCGACCGCTTCGCGAAGCCCGGCGCCACGCGCGACGGCGAGCGGCTCACCACACCCGTGATGGACGTGCTCGGGGTCATCACCACCCGCGCAGCGCCGCTCATCGTGCTGGTCGGCGTGGTGGCCATCGCCGCCGCCGCCGTGAAGATCCCGGCGTATCTGCGCGACCCGTGGGAGTACAACTTCGCGAAGCTCCAGAGCAGCGGGAGCCGGCAGACGGGCGCCGACCGGTGGAGCTCGGAGGCCGACAAGGTGTTCCGCCAGCCGGCCGCTCCGCCCGCGCAAACGGGCGCTCCCGCGGCGCCGCGCGAGGAGCCCAGCGGCGCGGCCGACATGATCCTCGCCGACCGCATGGACGACGTGCTCGCCATCGCCGACGCCGTGAAGGAGCGCGACCGCGTTCGCACCGGCGGCCGCTACGTGCACCACGTCGAGACCGCGTGGGACGTGCTCGGCGGCCCCCCCGCCGCGATGACCCGCAAGCTCGCGCTCCTCGCGCAGCTGCGCGAGCACATCGACGCGATGCTTCCGCACCTCGACGCCGCCGACGCCGCAACGGCGCGCGCGTGGCGGCCGCCCGAGACGCTGCGCGCGGTGCAGCCCGACGAGCTCCCCTCGCTCGTGCGCGAGCGCTTCAGCGAGCGCGACGGCCGCTTCGGCACGCCGGTGTTCGTGCACTACCGCGCGCACTACTCGCCGAGCGACGGGCGCGCGCTCCTCGTGGTAGCCGGCCTCACCCAGAGCGTGCGCCTCGCCGACGGGCGCGTGGTGCCCACGGCGAGCCGCGCCACGGTGTTCGCCGAGATGCTCCGCGCGATGGAGGTCGACGGCCCCCGCGCAACCCTCGGCGCGTTCGTGTCGGTGGTGCTCATCGTGCTGCTCTCGACCCGCAAGGTGCGCGCGTCGCTCGCCGTGCTGGCCTCGCTCGTGGGTGCGGTGGCGCTCACCGTCGGCGGCGCGGCGTGGCTCGACACGCGGCTCAACTTCTTGAACTTCGTGGCCCTGCCGCTCACCTTCGGCATCGGCGTCGAGTACGCGATCAACCTCTACGATCGCATGCGCTACACGAAGGGCGACCCCGCGGCCGCGCTGCGCTCCGTCGGGGGCGCCGTGTCGCTCTGCTCGTTCACCACCATCGTGGGCTACGGCGCGCTACTCGTGGCCGACAACCAGGCGCTCCAGTCGTTCGGACGCTACGCGATGGCGGGCGAGGTCGCGTGCCTCGCCACGGCCATGGTGCTTCTCCCCGCGACGCTCAAGCTCATGCGCCGCGCCCGCCCCTGAAGGATCCTGCGTGATGCCTACCGCCGCTCCGCTCCGCGTGCTCTTTCTCAACGACACGGCCCGCAACGGCGGCCCCGGTCGCAGCCTCCACACCATTCTGTCGTACCTCGACCCCGCCGAGGTCGCGCGCATCGTGCTCTTGCCGCGCGAAGACGTGATCGCCGAACTGCTGCGCACCTCGGGCTGCACCGAAGAGATCGTGATCGACCCCGACCTCGTCGAGAACCCGTTTCAGCCCCTCTTTCGGGCCATCGAGCGCGACGACCTCGACGCCCCGTGGCGCCTCCGCGGGCCGCGCCTCGCGCTCAACGTGGCGCGCCTCGGGCGCCTCGGGGTAACCCTCCCGAAGCTGGTGCGCGACAAGCGCATCGACGTGATCTACTGCAACGGCACCACGGCCGATTTCGTGGGCGCCACGGTGGCGGTGCTCACGGGCGTCCCCGCCATCTGGCACGTGCGCTACACCTCGGTGCCCGCGGCGTCGAAGGCCGCCCACACGTGGCTCTCGTCGCGCCCCGAGGTGGCCCGCATCGTGTGTGTGTCGCACGCCGCGGCGGCGCTGTTTCCCCACGCGCGCGAGAAGACGGTGGTGATCAACAACGCCGTCGACCTCTCGCGCTTCGAGCGCGGGGCCACCCCCGGCTGCGCCAAGGGGCTCATGCTCCCGCCCGACGCGTTCGTGTTCGGCAGCATGGGCCGCGTGCTCCCGCGCAAGGGCTACCCCTCGATGATCCGCGCGGCGAAGATCCTCCTCGACCGCGCCACGCCCGAAGAGCGAGCCCGCGCGCGCTTCGTGGTGGTGGGCGACACGCCCGCGGACCTCCCTGGCGACCACCTCGGCGAGTGCCGCGCCCTCGCCCGCGAGCTCGGCCTCGAAGAGGTGTTTCTCTTCCCGGGCTTCACCGCCGACGTTCGCCCGTGGGTCGAAGACTTCGACGTCGTGGTGCTCCCCTCGGTGTACCCCGACCCGCTGCCCCGCACCGTGATCGAAGGCATGGCCTACGCGTGCCCGGTGATCGCGTTCGACGTGGGCGGCGTCGGCGAGATGGTGCGCGACGGCGAGACAGGCACGCTCATGGGCTCCGACCCCTCGCCCGAGGCGCTGGCCGACGTGATGCTCTCGTACCTGCGCGACCCCGCGCGGGTGAAGCGTGAGGGCGCCCGCGGTCGCGAGGCGGTGGTCGAGGCCTTCGACGCGCGGCACCACGCGCGAAAGATCCACGCGCAGATCGTCGCCGCGGCCGCCACGCGTCGCTGAGGGCTTGCGCGGAGCGCACGGGCGACGCACCGTCGCGCCCATGAACGCACTGGCTGTGACAGCATCGCTCGACGATCAGGTGGCCGCGCTCCGCGAGCGCGTGGGAGCGCGCGCGCTCGACGACATGGGCGCCCTGGCCGTGCGCGGCAAAGACCGCACGAAGTGGCTCAACGGCATGGTCACCAACGACGTGCGCGTGCTCCCCGCGGGGCGCAGCGTGTACGCGGCCATCGTGGGGCTCAAGGGCAAGATCCTCACCGACGTGTTCGTCGACGCGCGCGACGACGAGATGCTGCTCGTGATGCCGCGGGCGCGCCTCGCCGAGGTGGCCGAGCACTTCGACCGCTACGTGGTGATGGAAGACGTGTTCGTGAGCGAGCGCGACGTGCAGGTGCTCTCGCTCCAGGGCCCCGGCGCGGGCGAGCTCACCGTCGCGACGGGCGCGCGCTTCGCCGCCGATCGTCTCGGCCGCGGTGGCGTCGACCTGGTGCTCACGCCCGACGAGGCGCCCGACGCCCTGGCCGCGCTCGCGGCCCTGGTGGCAGAGGGCGCTGTGGTCGCGGTGTCGCCCGAGGCGTGGGAGACCGCGCGCATCGAGGCCGGCGTGGCGGCCTTCGGGGTCGACTACGACGGCAACAACTTCGTGCAGGAGGCGGGGCTCACGGGGCGCGCGGTGTCGTTTCACAAGGGCTGCTACCTCGGGCAAGAGGTGGTGTGCCGTCTCGAGATGCGCGGCCACGTGCAGAAGAAGCTCGCGCCCCTCGTGCTCGACGGCCCGGCGCCGACCGCGGGCGACGCGGTGTTCGTCGACGACAAGGAGGTCGGCCGCGTGACGAGCGCGGCGGCGTCGGCCTCGATGCCCGGGCGCGCGGTGGCCCTCGCGATGCTCAAGCACGCGGTGGTGGAGGCGTCGTCGGCGGTGACGGTCAACGGCGTCGCGGCGGCGATCACCGCGCGGCCCGTGCCCTGATGCGCGCGCTTCTCGTGGCGGCGGCGCTCGTGGCGGCGTGCGCGGGTGCGACCAACCTCGCGTCGCGCGACACGGCGGCGCGGCCCGACGACGGCGACGGCGGCGACGGGTTTCACGACGCGTCGGTCGAGGCGCGCGTGGCGAGCGCCGAGACGGCGTGGCTGGTCGCGCACCTCGCCGACGAGCCCGAGCGCGCCAACCCGCGCGACAGCGACGCGGTGCGCAGGCTCGTGGCGCTCGGCGGCCCGGGTGTGGTGGCCGT
>CAISKJ010001152.1 GCA_903885885.1 uncultured delta proteobacterium | reverse complement strand
TCGGACAGTAGAGCTCCAATGCTCGCGACACGCACGTCCGCGCGGAAATCAAGGGAGTCTGGAGATGTGTCCCCACGTCAGCGCTCCGCGGGGGCGGGGCGCGCGGCAGCGGGGGTGGGGGCGCCGCCAACCGCCGCCTACGCCGCGCGCCCCCCGCGGGCGACCACGCCGAGCCCTGCGAGCACCAGCAGCGCGCCCATGACCGCAGTGACGGGCGGCGCGTCGCGCAGCACCACAAACACCAGCACCGTGCTCGCGATGGGCTCGGCCAGAATGGTGGTCGCCACGGCCCACGCGGGCAGGTACCGCAGCGCCCAGTTGAGCAGCGTGTGCCCGAGGATCATGGGCCCCAGCGCCAGCACCAGAAAGAGCCCGTGCTCTCGAAGGTCGGTGATGCGCAACGACTCGCCCGTGAGGGCCGCGAGGGGGCCGAGCGTCACCGCCGCGGTGCCGTACACCGGGAGCACGTAGGCCATGAGCCCGAGGCGCTGACGGAGCCGTCCCCCGAGCACGAAGTACGCGGCGCCCGCGACGGCGCCGAGAAAGGCGAGGAGGTCGCCCGCGAGCCGGTGGTGCCCGCCGCGGTCGCCCCAGGCGATCACCGCCGAGCCGAGGAGCGCGAGCGCGATGCCCGGCGCGGCCCTGCGCGGAAAGGGCTTTCCCGCGAGCCAGGGCGTGGCCGCGGCGACGAGGGCGGGGTGCACGGCGACCAGCGTGGCGCTCGCGGCCACGCTCGTGGCGACGGGCGACGAGGGCGCGAGGCTCGCGATCCACGCGGCGAAGTGAAACGCCAGCGCGACCCCGGCGCCCGCGATGAGCCAGCGCTCGCGGCGAGGCACCGCGGGGAGCTCGCGCCGCGCCGCGGGGAGCGCGAAGGGCGCGAGGATCACCGTGGCGTAGAGCAAGCGATAGAACGAGATGGCGAGGGGGCCCGCGTGGGCCATGCGAATCCACAGGGCGGCGGAGCTCACGGCCACGAGCGCGGCGGCGAGCGCGGCCACGAGGCGCGCGGCGGAGGGCGCGGGGTTCATCGGAGGCGCTTCGATTACCACGGAAGCGACGCGGGAAATGGGTGTACCTTCCCCGCCCCGTGAGTGCACCGCTACGCGCCGCGATGGTGCGGTTTTCTACGCTCGATCCGTCTCTCTGGCCTCGCGCGGTGCGCGCGCTCGCGGCGCTGGGGTTCAACGCCATCGATGTGCCCCTCGTGTGGCGCGAGCACGAGACCGCGCAGGGCGCGCTCGACTTCGCGTCGCCGTACCTCGACGTGGGGGCCTTCCTCTCCGTGGTGGCCGCCGAGGGGCTGCGCGCGGTGCTGCGCCTCGGCCCGTGGCCCACGAGCGATGTGCCCGCGTTGGGCCTCCCCGACCGCGTGCTGCGCGACCGCGCCTGCCAGGCCCGCACGCGCCGACAGAACCCGGTGTACGTGCTCGACGCGCCGGGCCTCGCGCCGCTCCCCTCGGTGGCCTCGCACGCGTACCGCAGCGCCTGCATCGCGTGGGTGCGCGCCGCCGTCGAGGCCATCGCGCCGCGCCTGCGCGACGGCACCGTCGCGCGCGTGGTGGTGGGGCACGGCCCGCCCGCGGTGATCCGCGACGACGCCTTCGAGATCGATCACCACCCCGACGCGCGCGGCGACGACGCGCCCGTGTCTCCGCCGCACCACGCGCCCCTCGACGCGGGCGTCGCCGAGGTGACGCGGCACACCGAACACGAGCGCACGTTTCTGCTCGCCCTCGCCGACGCGGCCGCCGCCGCGGGCGCTCCGCGAGACCGCGTGGCGCTCGCCGTCACGGGGGGCGCGCTGGTCTCGGCCCTCGCGGCCTCGCTGGGGGCCGAGCACACGCTGGTGCTCTCGGCGCCGCCGACGCGCGCGGGCGTGTCGGGCATCTGGCGCCAGGTGCGCTTCGCGGGCTCGTTCGCCGTCGCGCCGCACTTCGACCTGCGCGCGGGGTCGGCCCCTTTCGAACCGCCCACGCGGGCGACGCACACGCTCCAGGC
>CAISKJ010001151.1 GCA_903885885.1 uncultured delta proteobacterium | reverse complement strand
TCCAGCCACTCATCAGCATCGAAGACCCCATCGAGTTCGTGCACACCGAGAAGCGCTGCCTCATCAACCAGCGCGAGGTGAAGGTGCACACCGACAGCTTCCGCGCGGCCCTGCGCGCGGCCCTGCGCGAGGACCCCGACGTGGTGCTCGTGGGCGAGATGCGCGACCTCGAGACCATCGAGATCGCCATCGAGACGGCCGAGACGGGGCACCTCGTGTTCGGGACGCTGCACACCAACACGGCGCCGAGCACCGTCGATCGCATCATCGACCAGTTTCCCGCCGACCGTCAGGCGCAGGTGCGCACGATGCTCTCCGAGTCGCTGCGCGCGGTGATCTCGCAGACGCTCTGCAAGAAGATCGGCGGGGGCAGGGTGGCCGCGTACGAGGTGCTCATCGGCACGCCCGCGGTGTCGAACATCATCCGCGAGGGCAAGACCTACCAGCTCTACGGCACCATGCAGACGAGCGGGCGCGAGGGCATGGTGACCCTCGGCGAGTCGCTCCTTGACCTGGTGCTCACGGGCCTCGTCGAGCCCCGCGAGGCCTATTACAAAGCCATCAACAAGAGCGAGATCAAGACGCTCTTCGCCAACGCGGGCGTCCCCCTCCCGGAGGTTTGATTCGCGACCATGGCGCAGATCGATCGATACATTCAGCACATGCTCCGCATCGACGCGCGCTCGCTCGCGCTCACGTCGAACGGGCCCGGGGTGGCGCGCCTCGCGTCGGGCGCCGAGAAGTCGTCGACGCAGACGGTCGAGCACGCGCTCCTCGTGGCCGCGGTGCAAGAGGCCGCGCCGCAGCAGAACCTCAACGAGATCCGCGCTTCGAAGCCCACGCGCTTCGCGTGGCCGTCAGACTCACCGTCGGTGTTCATCGAGGTGGTGCCCACGCCGGGCTCGTGGCGCGTCACCATCACCCCGTGGGAGCCGCCGCGCGTCTCCGAGTCTCCGCCCGCGGTGAGCCGCATCTCGGGGCCGCCCGGCGAGCGTCACAGCGACGTCGGCGCCCGCGCCTCGGCGGTGCCCCATGCGCCGGTTCAGGGCTACCACCTCGGGCCCTCGTCGCTCGACGAAGGGGGCCACCGCGCGAGCGTGCCGGGGCCGCCGCCCGCGCCGCCGCCGCCGGTCGCGCCCGTCGTCGCGGCGGAGCCTCGCGGTGACAGCACCGCCATCGATCGGCTCCTGAAGTTCATGAGCGGCAAGGGCGCGAGCGACCTGCACATCTCGACGGGGCGCGTGCCCATGATGCGCCTCCACGGAGAGATCAAGGCGCTGTCGCCCGACCTGCCGGTGCTCACCGCCGACGCGATGCGCGCGATGCTCAACTCCATCATGCCGGCGCACTGCAAGGCGCAGTTCGTCGAGCGCAACGACACGGACTTCGCCTACGAGATCGCGGGCCTCGCGCGCTTCCGCGTGAACGCCTTCGTCGATCGGCGCGGGCCCTGCGTCGTGTGCCGACGCATCCCGTCGGAGATCATCTCGGCCGAGACGCTGGGGCTCACGCGCCCTATGCTCGAGCTCTGCGACCTCCCGAAGGGCCTCGTGCTCGTCACGGGGCCCACGGGGTCGGGCAAGAGCACCACGCTCGCCGCGATGATCGACCGCATCAACGGCTCGCGTCGCGACCACATCATCACCGTCGAAGACCCCATCGAGTTCGTGCACCGCAACAAGCGCTGCCTGGTGAACCAGCGCGAAGTGCGGGTGCACACCGACAGCTTCAAAGACGCCCTGCGCGCGGCGCTGCGCGAAGACCCCGACGTGGTGCTCGTGGGCGAGATGCGTGACCTCGAGACCGTCGCCATGGCCATCGAGACGGCCGAGACGGGGCACCTCGTGTTCGGCACGCTCCACACGCGCACCGCGCCGAGCACCATCGACCGCATCATCGACCAGTTTCCCGCCGACCGGCAGGAGCAGATTCGCGCGATGCTCGCCGAGTCACTCCGCGGGGTGATCTCGCAGACGCTCTGCAAGAAGATCGGCGGCGGACGCGCGGCGGCCCACGAGGTGCTCATCGTCACGCCCGCGGTCTCCAACATGATCCGCGAGTCGAAGACCTTTCAGCTCTACGGCGTGATGCAGACGGGCCGCCAGCACGGGATGCAGACGCTCAACGACGCGCTCTGCGACCTCGTGCGCGCGGGCAAGATCGAGACGCGCGAGGCGTGGTTCCGCTCGATCCAGAAGAACGAGATGCGCGCCACGATGCAGCAGCTGGGCATCCCGCTGCCGCCCGGCGTCGAGGCGCGCTGAGCGCCTCCGCGCACAAACGACGGCCCACGCGCAATCGGGTCGCAATGTCCGGCGGTCACACAATGGGCTGCAGCAGATTGTGGCGTTTGTGGCTATTGGTACTTTCGCGAACGCTGTTGATGCTTCATGAATGCCTCCCCCGACGCCTGCATCGAACTGGCAGATGGAGCGGCATACGATGCTTCAACGACTGAGAAACCCGGCCCTTCGCCTCATGATCGATGGTCTCGCCTCCGTGGGGATCTTTCTGTTGATGGTCGGGGCGCTCGCCCTCTGGGCCTGAGCGGCGCCACGGCGCGGGGGCTCCGCGGCGGTTGACCCTGTCACGCGCGGTGGGGTATTCGCGCGCAGCCCTCTATGAGTACTGGCACCGACGCGCACACGCCCCGCAGAACCTTCGCGATCATTTCGCACCCCGACGCGGGCAAGACCACACTCACCGAAAAGCTGCTGCTGTACGGAGGCGCCATTCACCTGGCGGGCTCGGTGCGCGCGGCCCGGGCGCGCCGCCACGCCACGTCGGACTGGATGGACCTCGAGAAGCAGCGCGGCATCTCGATCACGTCGAGCGTGCTGCAGTTTCCCTACGCGGGCACGCGCTTCAACCTGCTCGACACGCCGGGCCACCAGGACTTCAGCGAGGACACCTACCGCACGCTCACGGCGGCCGACTGCGCGGTGATGCTCATCGACGCGGCCAAAGGGGTCGAGGCGCAGACGCGCAAGCTGTTTCAGGTGTGCCGGCTCCGCAACACGCCGATCGTCACCTTCGTGAACAAGCTCGATCGGCCGGGGCAAGACCCGTTCGATCTCATGCTCGAGATCGAGCGGCTGCTCAACATCCACTGCGTGCCCGTGAACTGGCCCATCGGCATGGGGTCGAGCTTCCGCGGCGTGTACGACCGCATGAGCCACAAGATCCTGCTCTTTCAGCGCGTGGGCGACCACGGGCAGAGCGTGGTCGACATGCGCGAGATGTCCGTCGACGACCCGTCGCTGCCCGAACTCGTGGGCGAGACGCTGTGGAAGAGCACCCGCGACGAGATCGACCTGCTCGACGCGGCGGGCGAGGAGTTCGACGTCGAGGCCTTCCGCGAGGGCAAGATCACCCCGGTGTTCTGGGGCAGCGCGATGACCAACTTCGGCATCGAGCCCTTTCTCGCGCGGTTCAAAGAGTTTGCCCCCGAGCCCGCGCCGCGTAACTCGTCGCGGGGCCTCGTGCACGCGGAGGACAAGAACTTCTCCGCGTTCATTTTTAAGGTGCAGGCCAACATGGACAAGGCCCACCGCGACCGCGTGGCCTTCATGCGCGTGTGCTCGGGGAGCTTTCAGAGCGGCATGTGGGTGCGCCACGTGCGGCTCGGCAAGGACATCCGCCTGGCGCGGCCGCAGCAGTTCTTCGCGCAGGAGCGCACCCTCGTCGATGAGGCCTACCCGGGCGACGTGCTCGGGGTGTTCGACCCGGGGATGTTCCGCATCGGCGACACGCTGCTCACGGGCGAGAGCTTCGTCTTCGACGCGGTGCCGCGCTTCTCGCCGGAGCACTTCGGGCGCCTCCGCGTGAAGGACCCGTCGCGCCGAAAGCAGTTTCTGCAGGGCCTCTCGCAGCTCGTCGAAGAGGGCACGGTGCAGCAGTTCGTGGTGCCCGGGCAGGAGCACTCGCCGGTGCTCGGCGTGGTGGGGCAGCTCCAATTCGAAGTGCTCGAGCACCGGCTCAAGGGCGAGTACGGCGTCGAGGTGTACCTCGAGATGCTGCCGTACACGCACGCGCGCTGGGTCGACGGCGCCGAGGCCACCGTCGACAACTTCGAAGGCAAGGGCTACGGCGCCGCGGTGTTCGACCAGGACAACAAGCTCGTCGTGCTCTTCAAGTCAGACTGGGCGCTCTCGGTCGCCGAGCGCGATTTCCCGAAGGTGTCGTTTCACAACACCGCCCCCATCGTGATCGCCGCCGCGAAGTAGCGGCGGGGCGTCGCCGGGCGGTGACGAAGTGGTCCCGCCGGCGCGCGCTGAGGTATCGTCCGCGCCCCTCAACTCACAGAGAGACGACATGAAGTTCTTCATCGATACGGCCGACGTCAAAGAGATCCGCGACGCCGCCGACATGGGCCTCATCGACGGCGTCACCACCAACCCGTCGCTCGTCGCCAAGACCGGGCGCAAGTACGTCGACGTGGTGCGCGAGATCTGCGAGCTCGTCGACGGCCCCATCTCCGCCGAGGTGCTCTCCACCGACTACGAGGGCATGATGCGCGAGGCCCTCGAGTGGCGCGACGTGCACGCCAACGTGGTGGTCAAGCTGCCCCTCACGCCCGACGGGCTCAAGGCCACGCGCGCCTGCTCGAAGCAGGGCATCGCCACCAACGTCACCCTGTGCTTCTCGGCCAACCAGGCGCTCCTCGCGGCCAAGGCCGGCGCGACGTACATCTCGCCCTTCATCGGCCGCCTCGACGACATCTCCGAAGACGGGATGGACCTGATCTCAAAGGTCGTCACCATCTACCGCAACTACGACTTCGACACCGAGGTGCTCGTCGCGTCGGTGCGCCACCCGGTGCACGTGCTCCAGGCCGCCCTCATCGGCGCCGATGTGTGCACCATCCCGTTCAAGGTCATCGATCAGCTCGCGAAGCACCCGCTCACCGACGCGGGCCTCGCAAAATTCGTCGAAGACGCCCGCAAGATCCCGCGCTGAGCGCGCCCGCACGCGGCGACGTTCAATCGTCGCCGGGAGACCCGCCCGCCGACGGCAGAGTGCGCCGTAAGGGTTGCGAACGTCACTGCACTTCTGAGAACCTCTCTGTAAGTCCTCTCGGAGGGAAGCGAATGAAGAAACAGATTCTTGCAATGGGTGCGCTCCTCGCCGCCGCGCTGATGTCAGCGGGCGACGCCGAGGCACAGCGCCGTGTTCTCGTCTATGGCCCGGGTGGCCAGTCGGCCATCAACGACCTTCGCACCAACGTGCCCAGCGTGCGCGACGCGGGGCCGACGCAGGGCCAGTTCACCATCGCCACCGAGGCGATGTGGCGCTCGATGACCACGGCGCAGTTCGCCTCCTACAACGCCATCTGGATCGACGGCGGCAACTGCGCGACCCCTGCCGACCAGGGCAACGCGCTCTTTCAAGCCGTCACCGACACGCGCGGCGTGTGGTCCGCGGCCATCACCGGCCACTTCGAGATCATCGGCTCCGACTCCGACCTGCACATCGGGGCGTCGCGTAAGTTTCTCACCAACAGCTACCACTACGTGACCTCGGGCTCGGGCACCGGGCTCTTCGTGAGCACGTCGTGCCTCTTCTACCAGGCGGCCGCCAACACCCCGGTGCCGTGGCTCCAGGGCATCGGTGACTTTCGCGTCACGGGCGACGGCTGTACCGACGGCCAGCTCCTCGAGCCCGGCTCGGCGACCCACCCGGTGCACATCGGCATCACGCCGCCCTCGTCGACCATCACACTCCCGGGCGACCTCGCGTGGGGCTGCTTCACCCACTCGCACTTCAACCAGCACCCGCCGTCATTTCAGCGCGTGTACTCCATCGGCTCGCTCGGCCCGGGCCGCGGCGTGGTGATCGTGAACGACCGCGGCGGCTGCGTCATCGACGCCGACTGCCTCCCGGGGCAGTTCTGCAACCGCGACGCGATGGGCGGCGACCCGACGTGCCGCACCACCCGCGGCAACGGCAGCCCCTGCACCGCGGGCACCGACTGCACCTCGGGCATCTGTACCGAAGGGGTGTGCTGCAACGCCACCTGCTCGGGCCAGTGCGAGTCGTGCCGCAATGCGGGCCGCGTCGGCCTCTGCTCGGCCACCACGGGCGCCCCCGTGGGCACCCGCGCGGCCTGCACCAACTTCGGCACCACCTGCGGCGGCGCCTGCAACGGCTCGAACCGTACCGAGTGCACGTACCCGCCCTCCACCGTGGTGTGCGTGGCGGCCTCGTGCTCCGGCGGCGTGGCCTCGTCGGCGGCCACCTGCGACGGACGCGGCACCTGCGGCACCCCGCGCCGCACCGAGTGCAACCCCTACGTGTGCGGCCCGACGGCGTGCCTCACGCGCTGCACCACCGACGTCGACTGCTCCACGGGCCTGCGCTGCCAGGCGGGCACCTGCGTCACGCGCATCCCCGCGGGTATGGGCTGCACCACGAGCGCCGAGTGCGCGACGGGCAACTGCATCGACGGCGTGTGCTGCAACACCGCCTGCGGCGGTCAGTGCGAAGCGTGCGATGTGCCGGGCTCGCTCGGCGTCTGCACCGCGGTCACCGGCGCGCCCCACGCGAGCCGTCGTGCCTGCGGCGGCAGCGGCATCTGCGCCGGCACCTGCGACGGGATGAACCGCGCGGCGTGCACCTTCCCCAACGACCAGACCATGTGCGGCGCGCCCTCGTGCACGGCCGGCACCGAGACCACCGTGGCCACCTGCAATGGCCTCGGCACCTGCTCGACGCCGCGCATGCGCGACTGCGGGCGCTACGCGTGCGGCCCCACAGCCTGCCGCACGAGCTGCGACACCGACGTCGAGTGCGCCGCGGGCAACTACTGCCGCGAGGGCATGTGCGTGCCGCGCCAGCCCAACGGCGGCGCGTGCACGATGACCTCCGAGTGCGCGTCGGGCAACTGCGTCGACGGCGTGTGCTGCAACACCGCCTGCGACGGTCAGTGCGAGGCGTGCGACAACACCGGCTCGGTGGGCACCTGCTCGCCCACCATGGGCGCCCCCCGCGGTACCCGTCCGGGCTGCGCCGGCGCGGGCGCCTGCGCTGGCACCTGCGACGGCAGCTCGCGGACCAACTGCGCGTACCCCGGCTCGTCGGTCGAGTGCCGCGCGGCCTCGTGCGCTGAGGGCCAGGCCACCAACCGCGGCACCTGCGACGGCGCGGGCGGCTGCGGCTCGCCCACCACCGCGCCTTGCGCGCCGTACACCTGCGAGGGCTCCATGTGCCGCGCGTCGTGCACGGCCACGAGCGACTGCGTGACGGGCTACCGCTGCGAGATGGGTCGCTGCGTGCCGACGGGCAACCTCGGCACCCCCTGCACCCGCAACGACCAGTGCAGCATGGGCGCCGTCTGCGCGGGCGGCGTGTGCTGCAACACCGCGTGCGACGGGGCGTGCGAGAGCTGCGTGCTCCCGGGCCGCGCGGGCACGTGCTCGCCGCTGCCGGCGGGCATTCCCCCGGTCGACGCAGGCGCCGCGTGCGCGTGCGACGGCGTCCGTGGCACCTGCCGCGTGACGCCCGACGCGGGCACGCCCGACGTGCCCACGATGGACGCTGGCCCCGCCGTGCTGCTCGGCTACCAGGGCTCGGGTTGCGGGTGCAGCGCGCCGGGCAACCGCGCGGGCGGCTCCGCGCTCGGCCTCGCCGTCGCGGCCCTCGCGCTCGTCGCTGCGCGCCGTCGCCGCCGCTAAGACCTCCCCCGACTCCCGGCCGAAGCCCTCGCAGAGAGCTCCGCAGAACGCGGAAGCCCCTGCGAGGGCCCCATCGCCAGCGCCCCGAACCGTCCCAGCTTCTCACCGCAGCACGCTCCGTGCTCCTCGGGCGCGCCCATGTGCCTCGTAGGGCGCGTCGCGCGTGCAGCCACGACGTACGAATTCAGTGGGCCGTGCAGATTGGGCTTGATGCGCGTGCTGTGAGTTCAATACCCTTCATTTCAAGATAGTTCGCCCCGATCGATGCGGGGGCGACTGATAGCGTGGAGGCACTCGTGAGGCTCAGGCAGGATGTTCGGCGTGTGGCGGTCTGCATGGCGTTGCTGGGCGCAGCGACGGTCACGTCGCAGGCGCAGGCGCAGACCACTACACAAACGGGTTGGGCGCTGAACCGGTATGAGCCCGCCCCCATGGGCGAGGCGTTCTTTCTCGCCGAGCACCCGTGGTACTCGTCGACGCGGTTGTTCGCGGTGGGCCTCTACGGCGATTACGCCAACAACCCGCTGCAGCTCGACGTGTTCGCCAACCCGCAG
>CAISKJ010001150.1 GCA_903885885.1 uncultured delta proteobacterium | reverse complement strand
GGCCACACGATCGCCGACCCCGCCGCCGCCGACCGCGCGGGCGACGTCGCCTACGTGAGCGTCACCGCCGAGGGCGATCGCGGCGCGCGCGACCGACCGCTGCCCTACACCGACGAGGGCGCGCGCTTCACGGTGCGCGTCGAGGTCTTCGACCGCAACCACGCCCCATTGCCCAACTTCAACGGCTGGCTCGGCCTCGCGCTCACGCCGGGCACGCTGCGCGTCGCGCCCGGGGCCAACGTCGTCGGCAACCACGTGCGGCTCGCGGGAGGGCGCGTCGAAGGCCTCGTAATCTCCGTGGCGCGCGCCTACGGCGAAGCCCGCCTGTGGGCCGAAGACACCGGCTACGCGCCCGTCGATCCGCAGCGCGTGCCGCTCCCCGCGTGCTCCAACGGCCTCGACGACGACGGCGACGGGCGCGTCGATTTCCCCGCCGACACGGGCTGCGAGGCGGTCAACGACGACACCGAGCGCGGCGGCTCCTTCGCGGTGGGCGTGAGCGAGCCGATGTACTTCAGCACGCCCCTCGTCGCCGACGTACAGGGGCGCAGCGCGCAGTCGCCGCTCCTCGATCAGCGCGTCACGCTCGTAGGCAGGGCCGACGTCACCGCCCCCGCCGAGGGCGACCGCGTGCACCGCCTCGTGGTCACGCAGACCGACAACTCGGGCTTCTACGTGACCGACATCGACGACCGCTCGTGCGGCGGCGAGCACTGCTTCAACTCGTTGTACTCGTTCAATTTTCGAACGCCCGATGGCATGCGCCCGTGCGACCTGCTCACGTCGCTCACGGGCTCCGTGGCCGAGTTCGTCAGCTCGACGCAGCTCGCGCAGCCGGGCTTTCAGGTGGGCGTCGAGTGGCGCCCCGACGATCCCGCTGTCGGCGCTTGCCTCATCCCCGAGGCCGACGTCATCACGCCCGCGCTCGCACGCGACGCGGCGCGCCTCGAGCGCTACGAGTCGGGCCTCGTGCGCGTCGAGAACGTGCGCCTCCCGACGCTCATGGGGCCCGCGCTCGCGCCGCAGGGGCGCATCATGGTGGGCGCCACCAACTGCGACCTCAACAACGACGGTCGCATCACCTACGGCGGCAACGCCGAGGGCAACTGCGCCAACGATTGCCTCGCCGACCCGACCTGCTCAGAGTGGAGCGGATGGGCGCGCTACGGGCAGATCACCGTGACACTCGACACGCCGGCGGGAGAGGCCGTCGCGCGCGTCGCGGTCACGCCCAAGACGGTGAGCCCCAGCTTCGACCCGCTGCGCCCGCGCGGCCCCACAGCCACCATCACGGGCACGCTGCGCCAGGTCGGCCCCAACTGGATCGTCAATCCGCGCTGCGAGCAGGACCTCGTCATCGCGGGCGATGGTCAGACCGTACGCGCCCCGCGCGACACATGCCTCCACGAGCGCACCGTCGGCGAAGAGTGACACCCCCCATGCACCGTACCCACGCACCCACGATCGCGCTCACGCTCTCGACGCTCCTCGCGGCGGGAGGCGCCGCGTCGCAGCCCCTCGCGCCCGCCTCGAGCCCCCCCGCCAGCACGGCCGCGACGGCGCCCGCGGTGCCCGGCGCGCTGCCCCCCGCGGTGGCTACCGGCGCGATGCCAGGCTCGCCCGCGGCCGAACTCAGCGCCGGCGCCGCGCGCACCTCCCACGACTTCATCGACACGCGCATCACGTGGACCTTCGGCGACGATGACGTGCTCGCCGACACCGGCCAGCGCGTGCCCGTCTCGCCGCTCCCTCGCATCGGCGACCGACCGCAATACCAGCTCTTCTTCGACGCGCTCAACAGCCGCTTCGCGGGCCGCGAGAACCTCACGCACCTCGCGATGTATGCGCGCGCCCCGGGCTTCATCCCGCGCATCAACACCGAGGCCGCGCTCGTGCTGCGCTTCGACCTCGGCCAGCTCACCACCGGCAGCGGCAACCTCAACCAGGCGCTCTACGACGCGGGCACCTACCTGCGCGTCTCCTACGCGCTCTCGTCGGCGCGCCCCACCGACGCGCTGGCCCTCACGTTCTTCCCCTTCGACACCGATCGCTTTCGGCTCGGATACCTCTGGGATCTCTCGTGGGGTGGCAACGACGTCTTCCCGCGCCGTGTCGGTCCGTCGCCGGGCATGAAGCTCTCGCTCGACGTCGGCGCCGTGTCACTCTGGGCGGGCTTCAAGACCGCGAGCATCGTGGTGCCCCTCGAGGTGGTCACCTCATCGCGCGACATCGAGATCGTCCGCGTCGAGGAGACGCAATACGCGGCCCTCGGCGGTGTCGGCGTGCGCTTCAACGACATGTTCCGCGTCGACCTCTCGGGCGGCTGGTTCGGTCAGGGGCGCTTCGACTTCGCCGGCGTGCGCGGACAGCCTGTGTACATCGCCGGCGGCTCGGCGCGCGCGGTCCTCTCGCAGGGCCTACGCACGTCGCAGTCGCTCGACATGATGCTCTACCGCAACGACCCCACGTCCCCCTTCGTGGCCTTCGCGCCCGAGACGTACACCCCGGGCCGGGCGCAGTGGAGCGTCTCCGCTGAGGCGACGGCCGTCGCGCAGAACCTCGCCGACATCTCCAATCCGGGTCGCACCGCGCTGCAGCCGGGCCTCGCTGGGGCGGTTCAGGCGCGGCTCAAGTACGGGTACCTCGGCGTCGGGCTCACCGGTCTCTACCGCGACGCGGCCTTCCTCCTGCGAAACGTGCCGAGCTTCATCCCGTTTCAAACCTTCCCCGCCGACGCGCAGGTCGACCCCGAGTACTTCGTCGCGGGACAGGTCGACTACGCCTTCACGGGCGCGCACCTCGTCCCGAGCCTCATCGTCGGGATGCAATTCCCTGCGACCTTCCGGTCGACGGTGAGCGAGGGCTCGCTCCAGTCGCTGCGCACGCTGGTGATCCGCCGCGCGGGCAACTTCTCGATCCTGCCGCCGGGTGAGGGGGCCGTCCCAATCCTCTCGGCGCGCGCCTCGCTCCGCTGGGACCTCTCGGCGATCATGGCGGGCGTTGCGTGGGTTCAATATGTGGCCGACGCCAACGCGACGCTGCTCCAGGTCGATTCAACGGGCACTCGTCAGGTGCGCATCTTTCAGTCACCGAACCAGCTTGGCTTCGGCATCACGATGCAGGCGCGATTCTA
Organism: uncultured delta proteobacterium; assembly: GCA_903885885.1. GTDB lineage: Bacteria > Myxococcota_A > Polyangia > Polyangiales > CAISKJ01. The sequence continues at coordinate 453 of CAISKJ010001150.1, read as the reverse complement.
AGAGAAACGACGCACGTTCGCCGCGGCTCGCATCGGACGACGGACGTTTGCGCCCGCGTCCCCGCAACATCACACGATGGCGCGGCAACGGCCGCCGCCCGCAAGTCTCGAACAACGGGTCGAAAGCGGGCGCCTCGGTCACACGGATGAACGTGCCGCAACGCCCAGCGAAAACGGGAATCCGTCGCCCCCGCAGTTCACGAGCGCGTCGTTGGCACAACGAGAAAAGCCAACCAGGAGCTTTCCTGGTCGGCTTTAGCGTGTCGCTTCGGAGCGGGTGAAGGGATTCGAACCCTCGACGTCAACCTTGGCAAGGTTGCACTCTACCACTGAGTTACACCCGCAAACCGTGTCCCAAATTCCTCGTGCTAGTTCACTGTCGTGATGATTTAGGTCTGCTTCCTATACAGTCACGATGTCTGGCTTCGACTGCTGGAGCGGGTGAAGGGATTC
>CAISKJ010001149.1 GCA_903885885.1 uncultured delta proteobacterium | reverse complement strand
GAGAGGAGAGAATCCATTCGAAGTCCGCGGCGGACTTTCAATGGGAAGTCCGCGGCGGACTTCAGGCGCGTTTTCGATCTCCGCGTTGCCGTGGGTTTCCAACCCGCGGCAACCAGCGAGTACCAAGAACATCTTGAAATCACGACGATTTAGATGCGCTCGCCCTACCACCCGTGGTGTCGGCGCGCACCGCAGGTGGTGAACCTTCGCCGTGCGCCAGGAGAAAGGTATTTCGCGCGCGGCACGGGGGCGGCGCTTCGGCGGTCCGACCCCCCGCGGGTGATCAGCCGTAGTTGTTGTACGGGCGCTCGTCGCCCGCGGCCTCGGCGATGAGGTCGGTGCAGGCCATCGCAGTGTGCTGCGGGTCGGCGTCGCCCATGGCGACCACCGCGAGCGCGCCCGCGAAGTCGCCCGCGCGGGCATAGCAGCGCGAGAGGGCGCGCGCGATGATCCGCTTCTCGTACTTCGAAGTGCTCTTGCGCAGGAGCGTCATCGCGGGCGACCAGCAGCCCGCGTCGGCCGCGCGCCCGCCGAGCATCGTCACCGCGTCGCCGCGGGTGTATCCCACGCTCTTGGGGGTCGCGAGAATCACCGTCGCCGCCTGCGTGAGCAGCGCCTCGCCGTAGGCCGTGTTCCCCGCCGCCACGAGCGCGAGCCCGAGGCCGCCGAGGCGCAGCGCCTGATCGACGCCCTGCGCCGCCTGCGCGGCGGTCTCGTGGGCCGTGAGCATCGCGAGGGCGGCTGCGGGGTCGCGGGCGAGGGTGGCGCGGTACGCCGGCGCGAAGCCGTCGAGCGAGGCTTCGGGATGCGGTGCGCGCGCGCCCGCGCACAGCCCGTGGAGTCGCTCGCACTCGGCCGCGTCGCCGAGGTCGGCAAACACGTTCGCGAGGGCGCGGCTCGGGTGCGGATGGACGTCGCGCGCGAGCTCGGCGATGCGTCGCGCGAGGGCGGCGTCGCCGGTGATGGCCACGCGTCGTGCGACCTCGGCGCCCGCGTAGCTGCCGTACGAGGGGTGCTGGGCGAAGTGTGCCGTGATGCGCGCGAGGGCGTCGCTGTGGCCTGCGCGGAGGGCATCTTCGAGGCCGTCGCGCAGCCCCATGGTGACCAGGTAGCCGATGTGGGCGCCGAGCCAGTCGGCGTAGCGCGTGAAGGCCTCGACGTCGCCCGCGGCCACGGTCTGCGCCACGGCGCGCTGCGCGGCCTTCGCGAACTCGGCGGAGGGGTGCGCCGACTCCGACGGCGACAGCGCGCGAAGCTGCGCGAGCAGCGCGTCGAGGCGCCCGGTGTCGGCGCGGGCCACTGCGAGGTGGGGCCAGGGCTGCGTGGGGTTCGAGCACTCGCGGCGTGCGCAGGCCTCGGCGGCGGCGAGCGCGGCGTCGCAGGCGTCGGCGTCACCGAGGGCGTACCGGGCGCGCGCGGCGGCGCACCAGGCGAGGGTGCCCACCTCGCCGTCGAGGGCGTCGAGGCGCGGCGTCGCCTCGGAGAGCGCGGCCCGCGCGGCCTCGGTGTCGCCGCGGCGCGCGAGGCCGGCGGCGATGTTCGCGAGCGCCTGCGCGTAGGTGGGCTCATTGCCCCCAAACCACGGGAGCAGCGCCCGCGCCCGCGCGTCGCCCGCGATGCGCGCGATGGGGCCCACGGCCTGAACGAGCATGTGTCCGCGCGAGTAGGCGTCGCCCAGGGTGGGGGCAACAGACGCTACGTGCGCGATCACGGTCTCGACGTCGCTGTGGCCGTTCTGCTTCGGTGCCTTGGGTGCCTTCGCCATCGGTGCGCTCCGGTGAAAATCGGGGCGCGATGTTCGCACGGCGACGGCGGGGCAAGGGGAGCCGTTCACCACCCGCGGTGTC
>CAISKJ010001148.1 GCA_903885885.1 uncultured delta proteobacterium | reverse complement strand
GTGCGCGGCGACCTGCGGCGACGCCGGCGGCATGCGCGCGAGGGCGTGCGCGCCGAGCGCGGCGGCCTCGGCGAAGTCGCCCGCGCGGGCCGCGAGCCACGCGGCGGTGAGGGCCACGTCGGGGTCTTCGAGCACGGCCCCGTCGGGGCTCAGCGAGCGCGCGCGGCGGAGGGCTCCGCGGGCGTCGTCGTCGCGCTGCAAGAGCCGGAGGATGACGGCGCGCGCGGCGTGGGTGTGGGCGTCGTCGGCCGACGCGTCGAGGGCGGCGAGGGCCGCGCGGAGCTCGCCGGGCGCGGGCGCGTACCAGGCGCCGACGCGGTCCCAGCGAAAGCGCTCGAGGGCGTCGGTGCGTGACGCGGCGCGCGCGGCGACGGGCCAGTCGAAGGCGTGGGCGAGGGGCGCCGCGAGGCACAGCGCCAGGGCCGCGATGAGGGGGCGTGCGAGGAGCATAGGGAGCGTAGGGGCGCGGGAGGATACACCGGCGCTGTGCATCTGTGGACCGTGCGACCGCCGAGCGATTAGAGTTGCCGCAGACCTGATGAGCTACCTCGTCCTCGCGCGCAAATGGCGTCCCCAGACCTTCGCTGACCTCGTGGGGCAGGAGCACGTGGCGCAGACGCTCCGCAACGCGATCGCGCAGGGGGCGCATCGCGCATGCGTTTCTCTTCACCGGGGCACGCGGTGTGGGCAAGACCACCATCGCGCGCATCATGGCGCGCTCGCTCAACTGCTTGAGCCGCGGCGATGCCTCGTCGGAGCCGTGCCTCGCCTGCGCGGCGTGCAACGAGATCGCGCTGGGCACCGATCCCGACGTGCAGGAGATCGACGGCGCTTCGAACAACGGCATCGATAACGTGCGCAAGCTGCAGGAGACGCTGCCGTACCGCCCGCAGCGCGACCGCTACAAGGTGGTGATCATCGACGAGTGTCACATGGTCTCCCCGGCCGGGTGGAACGCGCTGCTCAAGACCCTCGAGGAGCCTCCCCCGCACGTGAAGTTCATCTTCGCGACGACCGAGGTCCACAAGGTGCTGCCGACGATCCTCTCGCGCGTGCAGCGGTATGACTTTCGTCTCATTCCGACGGCGAAGATCCGCGAGCGCGTCGCGATGATCTTGAAGGCCGAGGGCTTTCGCGCCGACGAGGGGGCCGTGGCGCTCATCGCGCGCGAGGCCGCGGGCTCGCTGCGCGACGCGCTCTCGCTGCTCGACCAGGTGATCGCGGGCGTCGACGGCGAGATCCTCGTGGCGCAGGCGGCGCGGCTCCTGGGCGTGGCCGACTCGAAGGTGCTCTACGACCTCGCGCGGTCGATGCTGGGCGGCGACGCGGCCGCGGCGCTCCGCACGATTCAGCAGATCGCGAACGAGGGCTACGACCTCCCCAACGCCGCGCGGGGCCTCCTGTCGGTGCTGCGTGACCTCGTGGTGGCGCGCTCCGTCAGCGACCCGTCGGACCTGCTCGACCTCGCCGACGAGGAGCGCGCCGAGGTGCTCTCGCTCGCGAAGGGCGCCGACCCCGTCGACCTCGAGCGGCTCTGCGTCGCATGGTCGAAGACCACCGAAGACGTGTCCCGCGCCCGCGAGCCGCGCTGGGTCATGGAGATGGCCGCCGTGCGCCTCGCGCACCGCCCCGCGCTCCTTCCCGTCGACGAGCTCATGAACCGCCTCGTCGACCTCGAGCGTCGGCTCACGTCGGGCGCCGCGCCGCCGCCCGCGGGGGGAGGGGGCACGCGTCCGACGGC
>CAISKJ010001147.1 GCA_903885885.1 uncultured delta proteobacterium | reverse complement strand
GAGAGGAGAGAATCCATTCGAAGTCCGCGGCGGACTTTCAATGGGAAGTCCGCGGCGGACTTCAGGCGCGTTTTCGATCTCCGCGTTGCCGTGGGTTTGCAACCCTGATCCTTCCCAGAATCTTCTTGGCGTTGCGCGCAAGCCGAGAAGAGCTCCACTGTCGGGATGGAGACCCTCCCTCTCTCACATTCGAATGAGTTCGGGCGATCCACGCTCGGGCACAGAGCGCGGCACAAGCGCCTGCTCGTGATCTCCGAGGCGCTGGCGAGCGCTCCCGCGGCCAGCTTTCCCGCCATGTTCCACGACCTCGCGAAGGCCAAGAGGGCCTACGAGTTTCTTGGCAATCCTGCGGTCCTGCCGGACGATGTGCTTCTCGGACACGTGCTCAATACCCGCGAGCGATGCGCCAGTCGCCGCCGTGTCCTGCTCGTCATGGACATGACCGAGCTGGACTTCACGGCCCACCGCGCCACGCGAGGGTTGGGGACGATCGGGGACGGCAACGGTCGTGGCGTGCACGTCCTCACCGTGCTGGCGCTGGATGCGGAGTCCCTCGAGCCGCTTGGTGTCCTCCATCAAGAGCGGTGGATACGCCCTGCGGTTCAGCGCGGCCGACGCGTAGCGGAGTCGACGTGGGCACGCAGTTTCCGCGAACGAGAGAGCCGCTACTGGCAGCGGGCGATCCGCGCCAGCCGCAAGGCGATTGGTGATGCCTGCCCCGCTACGCGCTTCGTCGTGGTGGCAGACCAGGGCGCCGACATCTTCGACAACTTTGAGACCAGCCGGGCGAGCGGCTTCGGATTCGTGATCCGGGTCTACCAGGACCGTCTGCTCGACGTGACGGCGGATCCCATGGCCGCGTCGCACCTGATGGCACGCCTCGCTCAAAAGCCTGTGGTGGCGCACAAGGAGGTCCAGGTGCGCGACGGCGGCAACCGCGCAACGCGTGTCGCGCGATGCGAGGTGCGCCACCTCACCGTGTCGATCAAACCTCCTCAGACGCGCGGGCGACGAGGCGCCTCGCAGTCGCTGACGGTGGTCCAGGTGAAGGAGGCTGCAGCGCCTGCGGGCGAGGATCCGGTCTGCTGGAATCTGGCGACAGACGAGGGGATCGAGACGGTGACCGCCGCGCTGCAGATCGTGATCGAATACGAGGCCCGCTGGACGGTGGAGGACTTTCACATGGGGCTCAAGACGGGCTGCGCGATCGAGGCGCGTCAGTTCAAGAGCCGTCACGCGATCGAGAACTTCCTGTCGTTGGCGAGCGCGCAGGTGTGGCAGATGCTGTGGCTGCGGCAACGAGCGCGCGCGGCGAGCCCCAGCCCCGCCTCGACGATCCTGTCGGAAGGGCAGCGAGACGCCCTCCAGCATCTGTGCGCGGCACTGCCTCGCGAAGCCGACGCGCGAGAGACGCTGATCGCGATCGCAAAACTCGGTGGCTACTTCGGGCGCAAGTCCGACGGGCCGCCGGGCTGGCGAACCATCTGGAAGGGGTTCCAGTACCTGATGACCTACGCCGAGGGCTTTGAAGCCGCGAGCAATCGCCCCACCGCGACGCGAAACTGAGCGAGTCCCTTGCGCGCAACGCCAAGAACATTCTGGGAAGGATCAGGGTTTGCAACCCGCGGCAACCAGCGAGTACCAAGAACATCTTGAAATCACGACGATTTAGATGCGATCGCCCTACCCCCGCGCGCGAGTCGTTTCTCGTCGGCTGCCGAAGAGCGCGGCCTCGCGGCGACACCCCTGTCGATCGCGCGCGGCACCGCTTACATGTCATGTAAGCCGACAAACATGACATGTAAGCCACGCCCGCGGTGAGCGCGTGAGGCCCGCGCGGTGATTGCATTCGCGTCGCGCGCGGCGCGTTCGATCCAATGGGCGGCGATGAAGCCCTCGCTCGCCTCGCTCGTGGTTCTCTGCGCCGCCGCCTTCGCCGCTTGCGACGGCGGTGACTCCGTCGCAACGACGCCCGACGCAGCAGCCGATGTGACGCCCGACGTTGCCGCCGATGTGACGCCCGACGCAGCGGCCGATGTGACGCTCGAAGCAGCGGCCGATGTGACGCCCGACGCAGCGGTCGATGTGAGCGACGTCACCGATGTGGTCGATGCCGCGGCGCCCGTCGATGCGGCGGTCGATGCGCCGGCCGATGTCGCGCCGCCGAGGGACGCCGTCGCCTATGCGAGCTGCAAGGCCATTCTCGACGCGGGGGCGTCGACGGGTGACGGGGTGTACACGATCACGGTGGGAGGCGTCGCGACGCCGGTGCGATGCCTCATGTCCGTCGACGGCGGCGGCTGGACCCTCGTGGGGAACTTTCCCGCGCACAGCGGCACCGCGGGCGTCACCGGGTGGACGAGCGGCGCGGCCGTGGGGAGCTCGTTCACCGACCTCACGCGCCCGTTCAAGCTCTCCGACGATGACATCAACGCGCTGCGCACCACGGGCTTTCGCGCCCGCGGCACCGCCACGCTGTGCGCGCAGGGGCCCTGCTCCGTCGACACCACGCTCTTCTGGCGCCCGACGTGCCGCTACGCCAGCGGGAGCACCTCGCCCGACTGCTACACGGCCTTTCGCGACGTGGGCTTCACCGTGCCCGAGAGCGCCACGGCGCCGTGCACGTGGCACTGGGGCCTCGTGGCGGCCGACTGCGCCATGCGCGCGACGATGGGCACCTCGCACGAGGGCGACCACGTGTTCGCGGGCAACTACAGCAGCTACGTGCACGCCTACGACGCCCGCAGCGGCGAAGACCCCAGCGTGCAGTTCTGGGTGCGCTGACGGCGCTCAGTGCCAGTTCTTGAGCACGATGACGGCGAAGACCGCGAGGGCCGCGGAGATGAGCACGCCGAGCTGCAGGGCGCGGGCCCCGTTGGCGGCCTCGTCGGTGAGCCCGCTCGCCTCGGCGGCGCGCACGCGCGCGCCCAGCACGAAGTGGAGCGCCAGCATCACGATGGCCACGGTGAGCTTGCCGTGAAACCACCCGTAGTGAAAATACGCCCCGTGCATGACGCCGATCATGCCGAGGCCCGTGAGCGTGGCGATGCCCATCCACGGTGAGGCCACGGCGCGGTAGATCTTGCGGGCGGTGGCGGCCAGGCGCGCGCGCACGGCGTCGCCCTCGCCCACCGCCGCGGCCATGACGCGCGTGATGCTCACGAGGCTGCCGACCCAGAAGAGCAGCGAAAAGACATGCAGCGCGAGGAGCAGTACGTGGAGCCTGAGCATAGAGCGACGCACATAGTCGCGATGCCCGCGCGTTGCAATGGTTGCGCGGCGCGCGCGCGATGGACTATGCGAGGGGCGTGCGTGAAGGGCTCTCGAGGCGAGGTGTACTGGCGCTCCCGCTGCTGGCGGCGTGCAACCGCTTTCGGCGCGCCAACGAGGTGGTGTTCGGCGAGGTGGCCGCGCGCACCGGCGAGCGCGCCCTGTGGGGCGAAGACCTGCACCGCGGCATCGAGCTGGCCATCGCGCAGCACAACGCCCGCGGCGGTCTCAACGGCCGCCCCGTGCGCCTCGCCGTGGCCGACGACGAGAGCCACGAGGAGCGCGCGGGCAACCTCGCCACGCGGCTCATCGACCGCGAGTCGGCCATTGTGATCTTCGGCGAGCTGTCGTCGGCCGCGACGGAGAAGGCCGCGCTCGCCGCGCAGCGCCGCGGGGCGGTGTTCGTGTCGCCCGCGGCGGCGGGGCGCGACGTGACGCGCGTGGGCGACATGGTGTTTCGCACGGCGCTCCTCGACGGGGAGCACGCCTCGGCGCTCGCGCGCTTCGCGCGGCAGTCGCTGCAGCGCCGGCGCGCGGCGATCGTGTACCGGCGCAGCTCGCTGCTCAACGTGGGCATGGCCGACGCGTTCGCGCTGGCGTTTCGCGCGGGCGGCGGCGAGGTGGTGCTGCGCGACTCGTACGACGGCGACGCCGACCTCGTGCGCCTCGTGGGCCGCGTGCGCGCCTCGGGGGCCGACGCGGTGTACGCCCCCGCCGACGCCACCGACGCGGGCCGCATGGCCGTCGCGATGCGGCAGGGGCGCGTGGGCGCGCAGATTCTCGGGTCTGACGGGTGGTCGAGCAACGAGGTGCGCCGCTTCGCGCAGGAGGCCGCGGTGGGCGTGGTGTTCACCGACGCGTTCACGTACGCGTCGCCGCGCGCCGAGGTCGAGACCTTCGTGACGGCCTTTCGCGAGCGCCACCGGGCGCAGCCGGGCACCTTCGCGGCCCTGGGCTACGACGCCGCGCGGTGGGTGCTCCAGACGGCCCAGCGGGTGCGCCAGCTCGACGCCCACGCGCTGCGCGAGGCGCTCCTCGGGAGCCGCCTCGACGACGCGGTGGCCAACGCGTTCTCCGTCGACCCGCGGCGGTCGCTCACGCGCGCGGCCTGCGTGCTGCGCTACACCCGCGACGGCGTCGAGCTCGCGGGCGCGATGAACCCGTAGCGCGCGCCTAGAACACCGGTCGGGCTAATCAACGTTGACCTCATGCGTTCGCGCGTGCCGCTTGGGCGATTCGGACGCGGCGGTCGATCGCCATCAGGTTGTTGACCGCCGCGATGCGGCACACGTCGAAGTCGTTCTTCGCGATGCCGCGGTACCGTGCACGTCGGCCTCGTCGACGGACCTGATGGGCCAGCGT
>CAISKJ010001146.1 GCA_903885885.1 uncultured delta proteobacterium | reverse complement strand
GGTGGGTGTATCACACACCGCCGCGCAGGAGAGACCTCACGGCGACTCGGGCAGCTCCGACTCGACGGCGCGCTCGACGGAGCGCCGCACGAACACGCGGCCCCGGTCGTCGTGGCACACGTCGCCGTCGCCCACGCGGTCGCAGTTGGGAAAGAGCCGCGCGTCGCGCAAGGGGGTGACCCGACAGTCGCGCACGCCGCACGCGTTGGTGACCATGCGCACGTCGGCGGCGAGCCACGACCAGTTGACGTTTCCGATGCTCGGGTTGTCGCGGCACGCCAGGGTGACGAGGCCGTCGTCGACGCTGCCGATGGCCGCGCGCGTGAGGCCGCCGCAGTGCACCGCGAGCACGGGGTGCACCGCGTCGTTGCGCGCGTCGGCGTCGGCGCAGGTGCCGTGGTCGCGATAGAAGTTCACCAGGATGCGGAAGGTGACGTTGTCGGGCGGGTCGTCGATGGCCGCGTTTTCGGTGAAGCAGTAGAGCGGGTCGGCGGGGTCGCGCACCGCCGGGTCGCAGGTGATGTTGTCGGTGTCGAGGCGCGGGTTCCAGCAGCGGCCGCTGGCGCGCCAGAGGTCGCCGAAGGGGGGCGGCGCGTTCATGCAGCCGTCGGCGCTCATCGTGGGAGAGAAGCGTGTGTCGGAGGCCGAGGTGTTCCACACCACGGTGCCGCCGGGGGCCTTGCAGGTGGCGAAGTAACAGTCGCCCGTGGTGAACCAGCGGTACGACGCGCCCGTGGTGCGATCCATGGGGGCGAGGTGCAGGTCGAGGTCGACGCCGGGCGAGTCGACGCCGCCTTTGCGGTCCCAGTCGAGCTCGACGCGCAGCCCGCGGCCCTGCACATAGAGCGGAAAGCGGCACGCGTCGCTGCGCCCGCTCGCGCGATCGAGCGTGAGGCTCACGGTGTAGAGCCCCGCGCGCACCGGCATGAAGCGCAGCACGGGGTCGGTGACGGACGCAGGCGCAGGGCACGGCGTGACCCCCTCGGGGCAGGTGACCTCCCACCGGTAGGCGCGCGCCGAGGGGTCGACGGTGCGCCCGTCGAGGGTGAAGGTCTGCAGGGGGGCCGCGCCCTCGCTGGGCGGGCAGCGCAGGGTGTTGGCGCACGCGGTGAGCCCGTCGTCGATGCTGCCGTCGCAGTCTTCGTCGCGGCCGTCGCAGGTCTCGTCGCGGGCGGGCGTGGCGCCCATGCACTCGTTGCCCACCCACGCGCCGAGCTCCGTGCAGCGCATCTCGCCGTCGCGGCACACGCCCACGTTGCGCCGATCGGGCGCGCCCGGAAAGCACGCGCGCATCTCGCCGGGACGGCACGGACAGCCCTCGTCGACCTGGCCGTTGCAGTTGTCGTCGAGCCCGTTGCCCGACCCGAGGCCGCCGTCGTCGGTGCCCGCGCCGCAGCGCTCGACCTCGCCGCAGGGCCCCGCGCGGCACGGGTCGATCGACGCGATGTCGGGCACCACGTAGCGATCGGTGAGCGTCACGTCGGGCCGCGACGCGTCGAGCACGCTCATCACCACCGGGGGGCGCGGCTCCTCGCTGCACCCCAAGACCACACCCAGAAGCACCACCGCGAGCCGCACACGCACGACGGTGACCCTATCACGCGCGTCGCTGGTATCGTCGCGCCGCCGTGAGCACCGACGCCCCCCCCTCCGCGCCCACCGACGACGGCGCGCGCCCGTGGCTCGCCCCCGTGCTCTTCTTCACGTGCGTGGCCCTGGTGATCGGCGTCGCCTCGGCGGTGGCCACGCGGCACCGCGCGCTCCGCGGGGCCGACTTCTTCACGGGGCGCTACGTCGACGCGCGCTTCGCGGCGCCGCCCTCGCTCGTGGGCGCGCCCGCGGTGGTGCACGACTTCGCGTGGCCCCTGCGGCAGGGCAGCGGCTCGCTGCGCGTGCGCTTCGAAACCACCGCGCGCGCAGGGAGCGGCGCCGTGGTGAGCGCGGTGCGCGTCGAGCGGGGCGCCGACCTCCTCGACGGCCTCGAGGCCACGGTGCGCGTCACGGGGTATGACACCCGCGCGGTGATCGACGGCGTCGAGGCGCCCTGGGGGCGCGTGTCGCTCGAGTGCGTCGAGCGCGCGTCCGACGGCGAAGCGACCCACCGCGTCGAGCTGCGCGGCGACGGGCGCCACGTCGACCCCGACGCGCGCTGAGGGGAGGCGGTTTCTCGCCTGAGCGCGACGCGCGCCGGGGTCGAGACCGACGACTACGTCGCGTTCGCGTCGGCGAGCCAGGCGGCGAGGGCGTCGCCGTCGAGGTCGAGCACGGCGTCGGCGAGGCGCTCGGGTCCCACGAGGTCGAGGCGCGTCGCGACGGCGCGTCGATCGCCGTCGGTGAGCGGCCGCCGGAGCTTGCGCGCGATGAGACTCAGGAGCGGCGCAATCCCCCGCTCGATGTACTTGTTGGCGACCTCGGGGGGCGCGGCGGCGAGCTCGTCGGCGAACTGACTCACGAGCGCGGGGTCGTCTTCGACGACGTCGAGCTCTCGCTGAATCTCTCGCCCCATGTCGATGCCCATGTTGAGTTCCTTTATCACGGCGACGACC
>CAISKJ010001145.1 GCA_903885885.1 uncultured delta proteobacterium | reverse complement strand
CGCCGGCCGAGAGGGCGCAGTGGCAGTCGCGCACGGCCTCGACCGCGCGCATGGTGTTGTCGTAGTCGCTCTGGCGCCCATCGGGCTCGCAGGTGCGCAGGTGCTGGAGGCGCGAGAGGTGCCCCGCGCACGTGGCCGCGAGGGTGATCGCGACGTGCCACGCGCGCAGCGCGCCGGCGCGGCGGGTGAGCCCGAGGAGCGCGAGGAGCCTCACCGGATTTCGACCCGCGTGAGGTGCAGCGTGGAGGGGCCGACCACGCGGAGGCGCACGTAGCGGGCGCGCTGCGCGGCGAAGGTGGCGCTCCACACGTAGAAGGGGTCGCGGCGCGTGGCGGCCTCCCAGTAGCGCTCGCCGTCGAGGCTGAGCTCCACGACGAGGGGCACCGCGCGCTCGACGCAGCAATCCCAGCGGTTGTAGGTGATCACGTTGCGCACGGGCCTGGCGGCGCCGAGGTCGAAGCGCACCCACGGCGAGCTCTCTTGCGCGGTGTGCACGAACACCAGCGGACCCTCGCGCGGCGGGGCGAAGCCCTGCCCCTCGGTGGCGAAGTACATGGCCGCGGAGCTCGACGTCCACCGGGCGCCGAGGGCGAGCTCGGGGCGGCGGAGCACGTCGACCACGGGCGCGGCGACGACGAGCGCGATCGCCAGCGCGCCCGCGAGGCCCGTGCGCACGATGCGCTCGCCCCAGAGGCGCGGGATGCGATGACGCCGCGGGTCCATCGCGTTGCAGAGGGCGTGCGCGAGGCGGCGGACGCGCGCGATGTCGGCGTCGCGGAGGGCGGCGTCTTCGCCCGTCGGGCGGTTGCGCGTGATGCGCCGGAGGAGCGCGTCGTCGACGTCGGCGGAGCCCGCGCAGAGCTTGAGCGCGTCGAGGTCGGCGTCGGCCTCGTCGCCGCGGCGGAGCATGGCCGCGACCACGTGGCGCAGGGCGGTCTGGTACATCGTCCACGCGAGCTCGGCGCCGTGCTCATCGGAGACGTCGGGCGCCGCGCGCTGACCGGGCGTGGCGAGCACGTCGGCCACCGAGAGCGCCGCCCGCGCGCGGTCGAGGCGCTCGCGCTGCGCGCGGTCGAGGGGCACCACGGCGGCCCGCGCCTCGCGCATCGCCTCGCGTCGCAAGAGCCACTCGAGCGCGCGCTGTAGGAGCGTGCGAGGTCGTATCGAAGCCGTGGGCGCAGTCACAGGTGTCGGCGACGGGTGCATCACCCGCGCGCCGCTGTCAAGGCGCGCCGATGGCATGGAATGCAGCGCGACGACAAGGCTGGTGATAGCTTGGTGCGAGAGCTGAAGGGGCTTCGAGATGGACGCCGAATTTGTCACGCGTGGTTCGCGCACGGTGGTGCGCGAGGTTGATCCCTTCGCGCTACGAACGAGCGCGATCGCGTTGGGCGCGTTTGCGGGCGCGTGCGTCGTTCCTTCGCTGTTGCAGGAGCACGGCGCGGGGTGGGCGCCGCTCGCGTGGCTCGCGGTGGTCTTCGGGTGGATCTACGCGGTGACGCCGAAGCGCGCGCAGGCCACGGTGGGCGTTACCGCCGCGGGCCTCTCGCTGCAGTACGCCCGCGCCGCCGAGGTGATCGCGCACGGGCGCATCGTGAGCGGCTCGGTGGTGCCCGCCGACGGGGCCTTCGTGGCGGGCCTCGAGCTCGAGAAGCGCGAGGCGCGGCTCATTCACTGCGCGAGCCGCGACGAGGCCGAGGCGCTGCTCTGCGCGCTGCGCGTCGACCCCTCGCGGCGTCGCTTTCACATCCGCAGGCATCGCATCTTTCACCGCCTGCTCGCGGTGATGCTCGCGCCCGCGGGGGCCGCGCTGGTGCTCGCCGCGCTCGCCGACTACACGCGCGCGCTGGGCTTCAACACCACGCTGCCGACGCTCGCGGCCTTCACGGCGCTCACGCTCCTCTTCGCGCAGCTGTACCCGCGCATCGACATCACCATCGGCCGCGAGGGCGTGTACCTCGGCCGACGCTTCGGCCGACGCTTCTTCAGCTGGGACGACGTCGCCGACGCGCGCCCCCGCGACGGCGGCCTCGACCTCGTGCTGCGCGGCGGCG
>CAISKJ010001144.1 GCA_903885885.1 uncultured delta proteobacterium | reverse complement strand
CGTTCGAGCAGGTCGTACTTCCCGAACGTGACCGGGTTCTTCACCGTACGTGTCTCCTGCGACCGGCACCGGCGCCGTGTGCCTGCGCGCCGCGCTGCTTCTGAGTCAGAGCGAGAGCGAGCCCTCGAACCTTGGGTCTCGCCAACGCCGCGCCCGAACTGTGAGGGGTGACACCACCCACTGTGTCTCTCAGCTCGAGTGACACGGTCTCCAACCGCCGAGGGTTTCTACCCGTTGCGTGCGCGCCCCGTCAACGACACGCCCCCACCCGCGCGACGTCTTCGGTCACTGCGGAGGGACGGCCACCGACGCGTCTCGCGGCGGCCTCCCGCTCGTGCCCCACACCGGGGTCGAGATGGTCTGGCCCCCGAGGATGTGCACCTCGACGGTGTTCCCCTCGCCGTGCGTGTACCGCACCCTGCGGTGCTGGGCGTCGTACCAGACGCTCGGGGGCACAGGCCGCACTGCCGGAAACATGCGCACCGCGCCGCGCATGGGCCGCGCCGCGAGGGTGAGCGTCGTCGGCACGTTGGCGTCGATGGCGGCGCCCGCCACGTCGCGCGCGCCCGTCAGCGCGATGGCCGTCGTCGCCGGGAGCGCGAGGCGATCGGGGCCGCAGCCGGCGAGGTCGAGGGCGCGCGCCGCGAGGTCGGGCGCCGCTCGATCGGCGACCGCGTACACCAGGAACCCGTCGCGGTCGATGCCCACGGCGCGCGTCGCGGCCATGCCGGGCGTCAGCGGAGCTCCGTCGATGCCGGCGCCCTCCGTGGTGACGCCCCAGCGCGCGGCGCCGTCGCGCTCGACCCAGGCGATGCGCGGCGCCCCCGGTGCGGCTGCGCTCGCGCTGAGCACCCTCGCGACGAGCCCCTCGGTGCGGGTCGCGGGGCCGAGGTCGACGCGGCGCGCGTCGATGCGTACGAGGTTCACCCAGCGGTCGGGGCGCGCGGGGTCGGGCCGCACGCGCGTGCGCGCCATGGGCCACGGAAAGGCCTGCTCGCCGAGGCCCGCGACGTGCCACTGACCCTCGCCCTGCTGTGCGGGCGCCACGGGGGCCACGAGCGCAGCGCCCGGGAGCACCGCGCGCATCGAGAGGTAGAAGAAATCGCGCGGGTCGCGCTTGATGTACCGGGGAAAGCTCATCTCGTGCATCCCGCGCACCATGCGGCGGGCGCGGTAATGAAAGCCTGGCGCGGAGGGGACCGTGCCCTCGGCCTCGCTCGCCGAGAGGGGGCGACGCAGCGGCGGGGTGCTGCGGTCCGGCGTCACGCGCAGAAACTCGAAGCCCGTGTTGGCGCCGTTCATGTCGAGGTGGACGCCGTAGGCGCAGCGCGCCGCGATCATGCCGTCGCCGAGGGAGCGGGGCGTGAGGTCGTCGCCCCAGAAGTAGGCGACGTTGCCCTCGCGCGTCATGCACACGCCCGTGCGGCAGGTGTGCTCGTCGCCGGGCGCGGCCGACGGGACGTTGCCGCCCCAGAACGAACGTCGGAACGGGTTGAACACCCCCTCTTCGACGAGGGCCGTGAGGTTCTGGCGAAACTCGGCCACGCCGGCGGGCATGTCGTTGACGCCGTTGGGCCAGCTGCCGAAGCCCGACGCGCCGTCTTCGAGCGCCACGATCGTCGCGCCCCAGGGCTTCGGGGGGAGGAGCGTCACGCCCTCGGCGCTGAGCCCCCCACTCGCCGTGCATGGCCTGAAAGCCGCCGTTGAAGCCCGCCGCTACACGCTCGAGGGTGCGCGCGTCGCGGGGGATCGTGCCCGTTCCGGTCTCGCCGCCGGCGCCGATGGGCTCTTGCGAGCCGGGCACCACGTGGAGCTCGACCTGCCGCGGATCCCACAGCGTGACGTATACGCGCGTGTCGGCGCGCTCGCGGTCGGTGCGCACGAAGGTCTGGTAAAAAGCAGGCGGAGCGCCGGGGTTGCGCG
>CAISKJ010001143.1 GCA_903885885.1 uncultured delta proteobacterium | reverse complement strand
CGTCGACCATCGCGGAGCCCACCTCGAGGTAGTTCTTGCGCGTGTCGACGGCCACCACGAGGAGCACACCCCTCCCCCCGCTGTCGTCGCCGAGGCGCCAGGCGCGAAACAGCGCGAGGCTGTAGTCTGCGACCGTGAGCGCGCCCGTGTCGGGCACCACCGCGACCGCGAGGCGCACGCCGTGGTTCGCCGCGAGGTTGGCCGCCACGGCCTCGATGCGACCGCGCGCGTCGGGGCCGATCGCGCCGCGCGGGTCGACCACGCCGGCGCCCGGGCCGCTGGGGAGGCTCCCCTGCCCCGGCTGCGCGCGCGCGACCCCGGGCGCGAGCGAGGCCGTCGCGAGGAGGAGCGAGAGCGCGATGCGCGCACGGTGCTTCGTAAACATCGGGTCAGACTCCTCAGCGGTCGCGGAGGCCCGCGGTGAGCTCGGCGGGGATGGAGCACCACGACGGCGCGCTGCCCGGGAGGCCGTCGGTGATGTACGGCGACGTGGCGGGCGCGAGGCCGTAGGGGTGGCGCGCGAAGAAGTCCCAGAGGAAGGTGAAGCGCGAGTCGCCCGGCGGGGGCATGAAGGGCGGCAGCGCGTGCCCGCGGTCGTGCGTGCAGGTGAGCACGAAGTGGCCGTCGTCGACGAGCGCGTCGCGCAGCCGCTGCGAGGCGAGGTTGAAGTCGACCACTAGGCGGTCGGTGGGGCCGCCCCACAGCACCAGCGCGGGGAACTTGTTGGGCTGCGGCGCGTACGTGAGCCGCCACGCGTCGAGCACCTCGCCGAGGCCGCCCGACAAGATCGCCACCGAGGCGAAGTAGCGCGCCCGCGCCGTGCTCGTGAGGTACGTGAGCCAGAGGGCGCCGGCGCTCACGCCGAGGCCGTGCACGCGCGTCGGGTCGATGCGATAGGCGCCCGCCACGCACGCGAGCATGTCTTCGAAGAACACGATCTCGGGCTCGGCCATCGTCGGGTCGAGAATGGGCCACGTGAACGCGTTGACCGACCCGCCATCGACCTGCAGCTGGTCGGGCACCGCCACGATCATGTGGTTGCGCTCCGCCGACGCGAAGATCTCACCCTCTTCGATCATCTGTCGGCTGTCGCCCGCGAGCCAGTGCCACGCGAACACCAGCGGCCAGCGGTCGGTGCCCGCAGGGTCGTAGCTCGGCGGCACCACGAGGCGAAAGCGCCGCGAGTGGACGCCGCTCGTGAAGCTCGCATTGAGCGACGACGCGAGCGTCGAGCCCGCGTTGAGCACGGGGCACGCGCCGTGCGAGTAGGTGGGCAGCGGCGGCGGCGTGCGCGGCCACTCGGTGGGCACCACGCGCATGCGCGGGGGCGTCACGTCGGCGGGCTTCAGGTCGTCGGCGACGTCGGGCAGGGCCGCGGCGTCGAGCGCGTCGGTCGCCGCGTCGGCGGGCGCCGGCGTCGGGTCGGACGAGCAGCCGAGGGTGACGCAGAGGGCGAGGCAGAGGTGCGAAGAGAAGGTGCGCATCGAGCGGTGAGGCTACCACCGCCCGCCGGCCGCCGAGGTACTGCTCAGCCGAGGTATTGCTCGAGCGCCGACCACGTGTCGGGGCCCACGATGCCGTCGGCCGAGAGGTCGTTGGCCGACTGGAAGTGCCGCACCGCGGCGTCGGTGCCGCCGCCGAACTCGCCGTCGACGTCGAGCTCGTAGCCCGCGTTGACGAGCGCCGTCTGCAGCGAGCGCACGGCGCTGCCCCGGCTGCCGTGCTCGAGGTAGGCCACGTCGGCGCGGCGGTGCTTCGCGGGGGCTTCGATGCCGAGCGCGGCGAGGGTCGAGGGGCCGGCGATGCCGTCGACGTCGAGGTCGTTCTCGTTCTGGTAGTCGCGCAGGGCGGCGTCGGTGTCGTCGCCGAAGATGCCGTCGACCTCGAGCTCGTAGCCCTCGTCGACCAGCGCCTGTTGCAGTGCCTCGACCAGACCGCCCTCAGACCCGTGCTGCAGGTACACGCTCATGAATCACTCTCCGTGCGGGGGCTCGCGTCGCGCCCATCGGCGACGGAGCGCGAGTGTTGAAGCCACCCGCGCGCCGGGTCAACGGCGAACGACATCGTCACCGCATCGTCGCGAAGCGAGCTCAGAGCGTGAGCGTAAGTTCGGACACCAGGGCCGACGGGAGCCGCGCCGAGTCGACCGCGCGCTCGCGGTACGTCATGGCGCTCGGGATGAAATCGCGCTCGGCGCTGAGCCCCTCGAGGCGGTCGCCGAGGAGCCGAAACATCGAGTCGTCGAAGCGCATCACGCTGAGGGGCGCCACGATCTCGCCGCCCTCGACCCAGAAGGTGCCGAAGCGCGTCATGCCCGTGACCCGGCAGGCCGCGCGGTCGGAGAAGTTGAGGTACCAGAGGTTGCCCACGAAGATGCCCCGGTCGAGGCGCGCGAGCGCCTCGGCGGCCGGGAGCTCGCCGGCGGCCATGTCGAGCGCGTCGGGGCCCTCGCTCGCCGAGGCGCCGTTGTGGGCGACGCCGAACTCCTTCGCGGTGCGCGGCGAAACAAGCGCTTCACCGAGCGCGCCGCGCGTGACGAGCGGCACCGTCGCCGGTCGCACGAAGCCGTCGCCCTGAAACTCCGGCGCGATGCCCTCGCCGAGGTTCTCGGTGAGGCTCACGGCGTCGGCCATGCGCGCGTCGCCCGTCTGCATGCGAAGAAGGCAGCTCTGCCGCGTCTCGCGCGCGCGGCCCGAGAAGCCGCCCCACGACAGCATCGAGGTGAGCTCGTTGAGGGCCGCGGGCGTGAGCCACGCGCGGTACTTGCCCGGCGCGACGGTGTGCGGCGCGCGCTCGAGGGCCGCGTACTGGGCCTTCGCCGTGGCCATGCGGCGCGCGAGCTCGTCGTCGCGCCAGTTGAAGCCCGCGTAGCCCGACTTGATGGCCTTGTCGGCGCGCTGGTAGAGGCTCCACTCGAGGTTGAAGCTCTCGACCTCGTGCCAGTTGCGCTGGCCGAAGGAGTTGGCGAAGCCGCGGTAGGTGGGGCCCGCCGCGTAGAAGCCCACAAGATCGGCGCCGACGCCTGCGTCGACGAGGGCCGACACCGCGCGCTCGGGCTCGGCGAGGCTGCCCCGGTGCACGCGCCGCGTCGAGTGAACCTCGGTGGCGTAGAGCAGGAACGGGTCTTCGGGGGCGCCCTCGAGCACGTCGCGGAGCTCGTCGAGCGCGGCGGCGATGGCGGCGTCGTCGTCGTGGTTGCCCGCGAGGGTGACCGTCACGTCGGCGTGGCGCCGGCCCACGATGAGGTGCACCCTCGCGTAGATCTGCGTCACGGTGCCGGCCTGCCGCACGAGGCCGCGGTTGAAGCGCACGAAGTCGGAGCGCTCGGCGGAGAACCAAAGGGTGCTCACCTCGTGGCCGCGGGTGTGCGCGGTGAGCGCCGCGGCGGCGGCGTGAAAGCGGGCTTCCATCAGGCTTCTCCCCCGAAGACTTCGACGTCGCCGAACACGCACGCGGGCGAGGCGTGGCCCACGCGGATCACCTGCGCGGGCTCGCCCTTGCCGCAGTAGGGCGTGCCGAGCACCTCGCGCGTC
Source organism: uncultured delta proteobacterium (assembly GCA_903885885.1). Lineage (GTDB taxonomy): Bacteria > Myxococcota_A > Polyangia > Polyangiales > CAISKJ01. The sequence goes on along the minus strand of CAISKJ010001143.1, from coordinate 5,771 downwards.
GCGTCGTTGCCGACGCGCAAGAGGCTGCGCCAGAAGCTCGCGGACACGCCGCGGTAGTTGGGGTTGCGCACCACGCGGGTGAGCTTGCCGTCTTCGATGAGGCGCCCGTACTCGCAGCCGAACTGAAACTTGTTGCGCGAGTCGTCGATGGACCACGAGCTGTTGGTGGCCATGAGCACGCCGTTTTGCACCGTGCGCACGAGCTCGTCGAAGCTGGCGTCGCCGGCCTCGAGGTTGAGGTTGGCCATGCGGTCGATGGGCGGGCGGTTCCAGTTGTCGGCGCGCGCGTTGGCGACGCCGGGCATCGAGGCGCGGCGCTGCGAGAGCAGTCCCCCGAGGGGGCGCTCGAGGATGCCCTTGCGAATGACGTAGGCGCGCTCGGCGGGGGTGCCGTCGTCGTCGAAGCCGTAGCTCGCGAACTCCTCGGGGCGCGTCGGGTCGAAGGTGACGTCGAGGAGGTCGGAGCCGTAGCGGTAGGCGCCGAACATGTCGGGCGTGACGAAGCTCGTGCCCGCGAAATTGCGCTCGTCGCCGAGGATGCGGTCGAGCTCGAGCGGGTGCCCGATGGACTCGTGGATCTGCAAGATCATCTGGTCGGGCATGAGGAGCACGTTCATGCGACCGGTGGGGCACTCGGGGGCCGCGAGGAGCGCGACGGCCTCTTCGCCGACCTGGCGCCCGGCGCCCTCGAAGCCGAAGCGCGCGAGCACCTCGACGCCGCCCTGCTGACACACCCCGCGCCCGCCGCGGAGCGTGCGCGTCTGCGTGACGGCGCCCGCGTTGGCCGTCGCCGAGAGCCCCGGCATGACGAAGCGATACCGCTGGCGCACCTGCGCCCCGTGGCTCGTGAGGTACACGTGCTCGGCGGTGCGCAGCTCGATGCTCGCCTCCCAGTCGACCACGGCGGCGTCGACGCGCGCGGCGCGCGACTCGGCCGCGAGGACCTCGTACCAGCGCGCGCGGGGCCACGGCACGTCGACGCCGGGAGACTCGAAATCCCCTCGGCTGGCGGGCATTTCGACGGCGCGAAAATCGATCACGCTGCGCGACGCGGTGGAGCGCGCCCAGCGCGCGGCGCGGTCGAGCGCGGCCTGCACGCCCGCGACGCTCACGTCGCTTGTGGCGGCGTAGCCCGCGCCGCCGTCGGCGTACACCGTGACCATGGCCCCGCGGTCGCGCGCGCGCGAGGCGGGCTGTGGGACGTCGCGGCGCACCGCGAGCGACTCGGAGCGCTCGTCGACGAGGCGCAGCGACCAGAAGCTGCCGTCGCAGCGCAGCGAGTGAAACAGTGACGTCGCAGTGTGCAGCATCGGGGAAACTCTCTCGCGGGGACCGTTCAGGGCGCGACGGCGAGGCCCGCGCGGCCCGCCACCTTGCGCGCCTCGGCGCGCGCGCGGCCGAGCACGGCGGCCTCGTCGAGCGTGCGCAGCGCGCGAAACTGCATGAGCACCTGGCCGTCGACCACGGTGTGCCGCACGTCGGAGGCCTGCGCCGCGTACACGAGGCGCGCCTCGGGGCCGCCGCCGGGCTCGCAGTGCGCGCCGTCGATGGTGGCCATGCGCAGCACCTCGCGGGCGGGCAGCGCCGTCGGGTCGCCGAAGCGCTTGGCGAGGAGCGCCGCGTGGCGCATCTCGACCCACGCGTCGAGGTTGTTGTTGCACGGCGGGCCGTCGGCGCCGAGGGCCACCACGACGCCCGCGCGGCGCAGCTGCGTGACCTTCGCGATGCCCGAGCCGAGCTTGAGGTTGGCGCTGGGGGCAGTGGCACACGCGCGTGCCCTCGCGCGCGAGGCGGCGCCGCTGCGCGGGCGTGAGCTGCACGCCGTGGGCGAGCAGCACGTCGGGGCCCGCGATGCCGAGGTCGGCGAGCACGTCGACGTCGTCGCCGCCCATCTGCGCGCGCACGGCCTCGCGCTCGTCGGGGTGCTCGGCGGCGTGCGTGTGGATCATCGCGCCGAGCTCCCTCGCCCGCCCTGCCACGCCGCGCAGGAGGCGCTTCGTGCACGAGAGGATGAAGCGCGGCGAGTACGCGTAGCGCAGGCGGCCGCCGTGCGACCCGTGCCACCGCTGGCAGAGGGCGTCGCTCTCGCGCAGGCTCTCGTCGGTGCGCTCGCGCAGGCCGGCGGGCACGGCGTCGCCGGCGTCCATCATGGTTTTGCCCGAGACGGCTCGGAGGCCCGCGTCGCGCAGCGCTTCGAACACCGCGTCGTGGTGGTGCACGGTGCCCATGTCGAGCACGGTGGTGGTGCCGCCGCGCACGAGCTCGACGAGCCCGAGGTCGGCGCTCGCGCGCAGCGATGCGGCGTCGTGGGCGGCCTCGAGGGGCCAGATGCGCTCGCGGAGCCAGCTGAGCAGCGGCAGGTCGTCGGCCATGCCGCGAAACAGCGTCTGGCAGAGGTGCACGTGGGCCTGCACCATGCCGGGCATCACCGCGCAGCCGCGGGCGTCGAGCACCTGCACGAGCCCCGTGGCCTCGCGGCGCGCGTCGGGCCCGAGCGCGCGGATGCGCCCATCGACCACGAGCACGTCGCCCTCGAAGACGCGGTTCGAGGGGTCGCAGGTGACGAGCGTGCCGCCGCGGACGAGGAGCTTCATGCGCGCGCCAGTCTCACCACGGGCCCGCACCACTTTTCAATCTCGATACTGCCCGCCCGCGCGCATTCGCGCGCGCCCCCGACCGCGGCCACACCCGTGAAAATAGCGAAAGCCACGGGGCGCGCTTGTGACGCGCGGCGTCGCCGTGGCATCACCGGCGGCACCGCACCATGGACTGGAAGCTCTTCGCCACCGCCTTCGTGACCGTGTTCGTCGCCGAGCTCGGCGACAAGACCCAGCTCGCCGCGCTCGGCCTCGCGGCGGGCTCGCGGGGGCGCCTCACCGTGTTCGCGGGGGCCTCGCTCGCGCTGGTGTGCACCACGGCCCTCGCGGTGGTGGCGGCCGACGCGATCACCCGCGTGGTCAACCCCCTGGCCCTGCGCCGCGGCGCCGCGGTGCTCTTCATCGTGCTGGGGGCCGTGTCGCTGTGGCAGACGCGGGCCGGCGCAGCGTAGACAGGGCGGCCCGCCCCGTGCGAAGCCCCCGCGCAGGAGGCTTTGAGACCAACCATGAGGCTGCTTCACACCATGCTGCGCGTCGGCGACCTCGACCGCTCGCTCGCGTTCTACACTGACGTTCTGGGCATGCAGCTCCTGCGGCGGAGCGAGCACCCCGAGGGGCGCTTCACGCTGGCCTTTGTGGGCTACGGCCCCGAGGCGAGCGAGGCCGTGATCGAGCTCACGCACAACTGGGGCGTCGAGCGCTACGAGCTCGGCGAGGCCTACGGCCACATCGCCGTCGAGGTCGACGACGCCTACGCCGCGTGCGCCGCCGTGGCCGCCAAAGGGGGCAAGGTGACGCGCCCCGCGGGCCCGATGAAGCACGGCACGACGGTGATCGCCTTCGTCGAAGACCCCGACGGCTACAAGATCGAATTCATCGAGAAGAAGAAGCCCGTCGCGCAGGGCGCGTGACGGGGGCGGGTCAGCAGGCGGCGCCCATCGGGATGCACGCGTAGACGAGGCCGCCGACGCCGCGGCAGGGCATGCAGGTGCTGGTCGACGAGCACCCGAGCGTGCGGCAGTCGGCGGCGCCCGCGTCGGCCGCGGCGCAGGCGCCCATGCTGCGCACGGCGACGCCCTGGCGCGCGGCCTCGCAGGGGTTGCCGTAGTCCATGCCGTCGCAGCCGCACACGGGGTTGAGCTCGCGCGTGCAGATCGTCGGAATGGCCGCGCAGGTGCCGCCGGCGTCGAAGGTTCCGCATGCGGCGGAGATGGGGAAGTTGCAGTAGAGGCCCGCCGCGCAGGAGCCGGTGCCGCGCGTCCCGCAGGTGGCCCCGGTGGTGGGTACGTCGCGCGAGACCTGCGTGTCGCCGGGCACATCGGCGGAGGTGACGTCGGCGGGCGACACGTCGACGCGCGTGACGTCGGCGAGGGTCACGTCGGCGGGCGTGACGTCGCGCGCGGCGTCGGGGGCGCTCGTGTCGGGCGCGACATCGGGGGCGCTCACGTCGGCGGCGGCGTCGATCGAGGGGGCGTCGACGGCGGAGTCGACCGGCGCAATGTCGGCGGCGACATCGACGGCGGTGTCTTCGGGGGCGTCGGCGGGGGCGGGCGTCGGGTCGGTGCCGCACGCGGCGAGCAGCGCGACCGACGAGGCGAGGAGAGCAGCGGCGCGGAACGAAGGAATCATGGCAAGGGCCTCCATCGAAGTTGAATCGGTGACGGCGACTCTATCGCACGAGTGGGAGGCCCCGATCGAGTCTCAGGCGCGCGTTGCCGCGTCGACGCGGTCGAGCCAGGCGACGAGCGACGGGCGCGCGGCGACCATCGACGCCTGCCGCGCGGTGTATCGGTTGCGGAGGCCGTGGAGCTGGGCGAAGAGCGCCACGTCGGCGAAGGTGGGCGCCGCGCCGAGCCAGTAGCCCGCGGCGGGGGCGCGCGCGTCGAGGCGGTCGAGGAGGGCTTCGAAGCGCGCCCAGCACGCGTCGGGGCCGGCCCGCCACACGTCGCGCGCGCGCAGCGCGGCGAGCACGTTGCGCCGCAGGAGCGCGGGCACGACGGCGCGCACGGGCGCCGGCATCGCCGCGAAATAGGCGTCGCGCACCGCGGGCCAGTTGGCGTCGTCGGCCCAGCGCGCGGCCACGAAGAAGCCGTTGAGCGCGGTGTCGGCGAGCTCCTCCCACAGCCACGCCTCGGCGAGGGCGCGCGCGTCGAGGCCGCGGTCGAGGGCGCCCGGGGCGAGCCCCACGGCCTCGCGCACGATGGCGCTCGAGTCGGCCACGGGGCGGCCGTCGACGAGCAGCACGGGCACCTGCCCCGTGGCGTTGTAGGCCCGGTGCGCGTCGGGGCGATCGGCGTGGCGCGACGTGTAGCGCAGCCCCGCGAGCTTCAGGGTGCGGTGCGTCTTGAGGCAGAAGGGCGACATGCTCTCGAGGCCGGCGACGTCGGTGGCGCCGAGCTCACAGAGCACGAGCGAGGGCTGCGAGGCGGGTGCGTTCTTCATGCGGTGACTCCCTGTGCGAGGCGGTGTGAACGCTGTCTACCAGGGCGTCACTGTCAGCCTTGTGTCAGGTTTCTGGTACGCTCGCGCGATGCGCCGCGCCGAGCGTCTGATGGCCATCGCCGAACACCTCCGCGCCCGCCGCACGGGCGTCACGGCCGAGGCCCTCGCCGACCGCTTCGGCGTCACGCTCCGCACCATGTACCGCGACCTCGCGACGCTGCGCGCGGCCTCGCTCCCCATCGGCGCCGAGCGCGGCCGCGGCGGCGGCTACGCCCTCGACCGGAGCTACACGGTGCCGTCGGTGAACTTCACGGCCCGCGAGGCCGCGGTGTTGGTGAGCGCCGCGGCGTGGCTCGCGCAGATGCGCGTGGTGCCCTTCGCGGCCACCCTCGACGCGGCGGCCGAGAAGGTGCGCGCGGCCCTCGGCGCCTCGGCGCAGCGCGAGCTGCTCGGGCACCTGCGCGAGCTCGAGTTCGTGGGCGTCCCCGCGGTGGCGGTGCTCCCGGCGGTGCGCAAGGCCGTCGAAGACGCGTGGTTCGAACAGCGCGTGCTCGCGATGACGTACCGCGCCGCCGACGGCGTGGTGTCGCAGCGCCGCGTGCGCATTCGCAAGGTGGTGATGGATCGGGCCGAGACGCGCCTCGTGTGCGACGACCTCGACAAGGGGGCCACGCGCCTCTTTCTCATGCACCGCATCGAGCGCGCGACGGCGGTGCGCGCGGGCGCGTGAGG
>CAISKJ010001142.1 GCA_903885885.1 uncultured delta proteobacterium | reverse complement strand
GGCCTGCCCTGCCCGGTCGTGAGCGTCGTGTGTCCCACCTCGGGTCAGATCACCGTGCTTACTGGGAACTACTCCGACACCGCCACGGGCGCGGGCACCTGCACGCCGGCGATCCGCTGAGCGGCGTCGCCTTCTCGTCTCCTGCGCTCTCCCTCACATCGCGACAGGCACAACGAGCGTAAAGGTTGTGCCCGCCCCCAACGTCGAGGCCACCAGCACTTCGCCGCTGTGGGCCTCGACGATGCGCTTGAGCACCGCGAGCCCCAGCCCCGTACCCGCCGCGCGTGTCGTAACGAACGGCTCGAACATGCGCGTTCGCACCGCTTCGGGAATCCCCTGCCCCGTGTCGCTCACGGAAATTCGCAGGCGGTTGTTGGTGAGGTCGTGCGTGACATGCACGTCGAGCCTTCCGCCCGTGGGCATCGCGTCGATCGCGTTGAGCAGCGCGTTGAGCAGTGCCTGCCGCAGGAGCCGTGTGTCGATCAGCGCGGGAGGCAGCGCGTCGGGAAGTTTGACGGAGGCCACGATCGCCGCGGTCCCATCGGAGGAGGCCGTCGCGAGCGCGGCGGCGAGCGCGCTCTCGATCACCGGTCCGAGCGCTTCGGGCTGTAGGTCTGGCCTCACGGGACGTGCGAACCCGAGCAGGTCGCCCACGATGCGGTTGAGGCGCTCGGCTTCTTCGCGCACGGTGTCGATCATGCGCCCGGCGTCGTCGTCGCGCGGCACCAGTCTTCGCAGCGCGCTCACCGCGTTGAAGATCACCGCGAGGGGGTTGCGCACCTCGTGGGCGACGACGGCCGAGAGCTCTCCCAACGCCGCGAGGCGCTCGCGCTCCACGAGCCTCGTCTGCGCGTGGCGCAGCTCCGCGAGACGCAACTGCGCCTCGGCGTAGAGCTCCGCGTTCGAGAGCCCCACCTCGAGCACGCTCACGAACGCGCGTAGCAGGGCCTGGTCCGCGTCGGTAAAGCGCTGGACCGAGGCGCGACGCACCAGGAGGACACCGCGCAACCCGCGCGTCGACTGGAGCTTGACGAGCAACGCAGCGCCCGGCACGTCGAGAGCGCGCCCGTAACGACTCACCCGACGGTCGGTGCGCAACTCATCGACGACGACGCACCCTTCGCAGGCGAGAGCCTCACGTAACAGCGGCACGTGCTCGACCGGGAGCGGCCCCGCGTGAGCGTTGTCCGTGCGATCGCCGCTGAGCGTCTCGAAGGTGCGGCCGTCGTCGGAGAGGAGCATCGCGGCGGCCGTCGCGTCGAGGGCGCTCCCTGTTAGCTCTGCGGCCGCGCGCAGCAGTGTCCTTGGCCCCGACGCAGTGTCGCGTAGCACTGCGCGCGCGAGGTCGTGGAGCACCTCAAGTTCGCCCACCCGACGCTGCGCATCCGCGATGAAACGCGCGTTGTCGAGCGCACCGGAGATCTGTGCGCCGAGGAGGTGCGCGACGGCGAGGTCGTCCTCGCGAAGCCACGCGCCGCGCAGCAGCAGGATCGCCGCGGGCTCGCCCCCGACGTCGATGCGCACGTTCATCCCGCGCGTCATGCGGTTCGTCGCCGCGATGCCGAGCACCGCCGCCTCCCAGGGCTGCCCGATGAAGCGAGCGACCTCGGCGACCGCATCGTCGATGTACGCCTCGCCGGAGATCCATGCGCGACGAAGCCAGGTCGTCCAGGGGCCCACCCATCCGGCCACGGGCCGTCCCACCGCGCGCTCGAACGCCGCGCCCCCGTCGGGGAGATCCGCGTATTCGACGCGCACGCGATCCTCTCCCTCGGGCACCATCCACGCGGCAGAGAGGTCGAGCGCTGCCGCGCCGACACGGAGCGCGCGCATCACCTCGCCCTCGGTTCGGCACGTGTGGAGGGCCACGCCGAGATGCGACAGCGCGAGACGCCGCACCCGCCGATCAGCCACGTCGGTCACGTCGCGCACGAGGACCACCACGTCGTCGCCCGCCACGTTGACCGTGATCTCGATCACGCGGCGCGCGCCGTCGTCGCCTCGCACAATGGGGATCTCGTACTCGTCGGGCACGGGTTCGCCGCGCGCCCGACGAAGGTGGCGATCCATGACCCGCCCCACCTCTTCGGGCGCGAGCATCTCGTAGATCGCCCGCCCCACCACCTCGGCGGGCGCGCGCCCCATGATCTCGCAGAAGCGCCCGTTGGCGTACACCACCGTGCCCCCGCGGTGCACCACCACGCCGGTCGGGATCGCGTCGCCGTACGGAAGCATCACTCGCTCCTTCAAAGGGGTCGCGCGGCTGCCACCCGGGTCGCGCGCCTGCGTAACCGATGTTGCACCCGGCACCGCGCGAAGCCAATACCGCCGACGGGGCGACGTCGGGTCTTTCTCTGCGCGGAGGTGTGTTGTAGGTTCCCGCGCCCGATGCCCGCGAGCTACTTCGACGTCGACGGGACCCTCGTCCGTACGAACCTGGTCC
>CAISKJ010001141.1 GCA_903885885.1 uncultured delta proteobacterium | reverse complement strand
GCGTCTCTTTCTGCAGCACGCCGCCGTGGCGCTCGAAAACGCGCGGCTCAACGTCGAGCTCCTGCGCGCGCAGAAGCTCTCCGCCGTGGGCGCCGCCCTGTCGCAGGTGGTGCACGACCTCCGGCAGCCCCTCGCGATCATTCAGCTCTCGACGCTGGTGGCCCGCGACGAGCCCGACGAGGGCGCGCGCGAGGCGGCCTTCACCTCGCTGCACAAGGCCGCGGCCACGATGGCGGCCTACGTCAACGACCTGCTCGGTTTTACGGCCAACGCGCGCGTCGCACGCGCCGTTCAGCCCGTGCACGCGCTGCTCGCCGACGTGGCGCGCGAGGCCATGACGGTCGCGCGCGGCGCCGCGGTGCACGTCGACGACACGGCCTCCGACGGGCTCACCCTCGCGTTCGACGAGCCCAAGCTCCGCCGCGTGCTCACCAACCTGGTGATGAACGCGCTCGAGGCGATGCGCGAGGCGGGCACCGCGTCGCCGACGGTGCGCCTCGCCGCGGACGAGGCCGACGGGCGCGTGCGCATCACGGTGGGCGACAACGGGCCCGGCATCCCCGACGCCATCGCGGCCACGGCCTTCGAGGCCTTCGTGACCCACGGAAAGAGCTTCGGCACGGGCCTCGGCCTCGCCATCGCGCGGCAGATCGTCGAGGCCCACGGCGGCACCATCGGCTTCGAAACTTCGCCGCAGGGAACCACCTTCGTCCTCGAGTTTCCGCGGTCGGTGGAGGCTTCGTGACGGCCCCCGACGCGCGCGCCGGGGCCGCGGCCCCGCGCGTCCTCCTCGTCGACGACACCGAAGACCTGCGCGTGCTCCTCGCGCGGGTGCTCCAGCGCCTCGGCGCGCGCACCGAGACCGCGGTGCACGGCCAGGACGCGCTCGACCGCGTGGCCGAAGCCGAGGCCGCGGGGCGTCCCTTCGACGCGATGCTGCTCGACATGCAGATGCCGGTGCTCGACGGCTACGACGCCGCGCGTGCACTCCGCGCGCGGGGATCGACGCTGCTCGTCGTGGCGATGACGGCGCACAGCAGCGCCGAGGAGATCGCGCTATGCCGCGCGGCGGGCTGCGACCGCCACCTGGCCAAGCCCTTCAACCCCGAGCTCCTGCGGCTCCTCGTCGAGGAGCTTCGCGCGCGCATGCCCACGCCGTGACGTAGCGCGCGGGCATCGCGTCCGTGACCGACAACGACCTGCGTCGCACCTGTGCGCAGTGGCGCCGGCGTGCCCCTCGAGCACGTGTCGGCGACCCTCGGCCTCCACAAGGGTGCAGCGCGTGTACGGGCGCCACGACGCAGACGCTGGCGGGAAGGCGATTCGTGACGCCACCGGGGCCTCGGCGACCGCAGCGCGTTGGCAATCGTCGCAGGCCCAAACCGTCGCATCAGTGACGTCTACGGAAGCGATCGGATGCGCAAAAAGCCCTTCAAGCAAGGCATCTGCCGGTGGGTCGTGTGGGGGTCGAACCCACGGCCTACGGATTAAAAGTCCGCAGCTCTACCACTGAGCTAACGACCCGGCGGAGGCGGAGTTTCGCCAGTGCGCGCGCCACATGTCAACGACTCATCGCGAAAGCGCCGCGGTCGGTCGCCGGGCGCTACAGGCGAAACCAGCGCTGCGTCGCGGGGTCGCGGGCGATCACGCACTCGTCGCCCTCGAGCGTGCGCACGAGGAGGGCCTCGGTGAGCGTCGCGTCGGGGGCGCCGAGCACCGCGGCCACGCGGCGCACGCGGCCGTCTTCGAGGAAGGCCCGCGGCGCCTCGCCGGTGGCCCCTTCGGGGCGCAGCGACACGGCCCGGCGCGTCGACACACCCGTCTCGAGCGCGAGGCAGCGGGCGGCGCGGGCGCACTCGTACGAGGCGCGCGCGAGGGGTGTCGCGCCCTCGACGACCAGGAGCAGGTCGCAGCCGTCGGCCACGCAGTGGAGCACCGCGGAGCGCACCGCGCCGACGAGGCTCACCGCGCGCAGCGGCCCCATCGAGAGCTGCCGGGTGGCGTCGCGGAGGGAGGCGAGGGGAAGCGCCAGCTCGGCCGAGTACACGCGGGCCGCGTAGGGGTCGACGCGCGTCGCGAGGTCGATGGTCTCGCCCTCGGCGTCGAGGAAGGTCGCGCAGAGGCCGTCGGGCACCGCCTCGAGCAGCGCCTCGAGCGCCGCGGTGAAGCCCGTCGGGTCGGTGTCGCGCGCGAGGATGGGGCCGCTCACCGCGGCGCTCCGCCGGCCGTCGAGCCGAGCGTCGTCTCGCTCACGCGAATGTCAGCGCGCGCGCGGAGCCGCTCGATGAGATCGTGGAGGGCCTGAACGCGGCGCACGTTGACCCCGTCGCGTACGATCACCGCGCGCACCTCGTCGGGCGGCCTCGCGAGGGGCGCGACGTACCCGACGCGCAGCGCCACGTGCACCCCGAACGAGGTCGCGAAGGGCGCCGAGAGGGGCGCGGCCTCGGTGAGCCCCCACGCGGCCCGCGTGAAGGGCGCGACGTAGGTCGTTCCGTCGGCAGACTGCCCCGTGCGGTCGAAGGGCTGCAGCGCTTCGAAGTGGAGGTGCATCCGCGCCGCGAGGGCTTCGAACTCCGCGCGCGTGGGCCGTCGCCCGGTCGCCGCGAGCGTCGCGTAGAACGCGCGCATCTGCGCCATCGCGGCGTCGCGCGCGCCCACGCCCGCGTCGTCGCCCGCGGTCGCGAGGGCGTGCACCACCTCGACG
>CAISKJ010001140.1 GCA_903885885.1 uncultured delta proteobacterium | reverse complement strand
CGGGCCACGACTTCACCCTCGCAGACCTCGTCGCGATCAGCCGCCGCACGCGCAACAACGTGTCGACGCGCACCACGGCCACGTTTCACGTGATCTTCCTCGACGGGTACTACGTCGACGCCGCGGGCGTGCGCCGCACCGACCTGCTGGGCGGACAGCTCGAAGGCATGGGCGTGATCGTGGTGTTCAAGCCCGTGGTCGCGAGCACCGCCGCCAACGCCGCTGCGTGGGTGCCCGCGGTGGTCGAGCAGGCGACGCTGGTGCACGAGTTCGGGCACGCGATCGGCCTCGTCGACGGCGGCATCGCGCCGGTGCACAGCCACCACGACGTCGCCCACCCGCACCACTGCACGAGCAACACCTGCGTCATGAACGCGTGGAACGAGGGCGCCGCTGCGGCCTCTGCCTTCGTCGCCCGCGTGGCCGCCACCGGCAACTCCGTGCTCTTCGACAACGACTGCCTCGAAGACGCCGCCGCCGCGATCGCCGCCGCCCGCTGACCTGCGCCATGTTCGCGCCCGCGCGGCGGGGGCGTGTATCCTCCCGCCCGATGCTCCAAGGTAAGCGATTCGCCTTCGTCGGCGCCGGCAACATGGCCGAGGCGCTGGTCCGTGGTCTCCTCGCGTCGGGCTCCGTGGCCGCGCACGACATCACCATCTCGAACCGGCGCCGCGAGAAGACCGACCGCAACGCCGAGCGGTGGGGCGTGCGCCCGGCGGCCGACAACGTCGCCTGCGTGCGCGACGCCGACATCGTGATGCTCTGCGTGAAGCCGCAGGTGATGCGCGCCGTGCTCGAGCAGGTGGGCCGCGAGATTCGCCCCGACGCGCTCGTGATCAGCGTCGCGGCGGGCGTCTCGGCGCAGTCGATCGAGGCGCACATGGCCCCGGGGCAGCGCGTCGTTCGCTCGATGCCCAACACCGGCGCGATCGTGCGGCAGAGCGCGACGGCGATCGCACCGGGCACCAGCGCCACCGAACACGACCTCGCCGTGGCGCGCGAGATCTTCGATCAGGTAGGCCGCACCGTCACCGTCGAGGAGCACCACCTCGACGCCGTCACGGGCCTCTCGGGGTCGGGCCCGGCGTACATCTTCCTCATCATCGACGCGCTCGCCGACGCGAGCGTCAAGGTAGGGCTCTCGCGCGACATCGGCCTCGAGCTCGCCGCACAGACGGTGCTCGGTTCGGCGCAGGTGCTGTTGCAAACCGGCGAGCACCCGGGGCGCTTGAAAGACCAGGTGACCTCGCCGGGCGGCACCGCCATCGCGGGCCTGCACACCCTCGAGGCCGGCGGTCTGCGCACGACGCTCATCAACGCCGTCGAGAACGCCACGCGCAGGTCGCGCGAGCTCGGCGAAGCGATGAACAAGAAATGAGCGACCGGGTCATCGAGCGCTTCGAGGCGCGCACGCCCGACGGGTGGATGCTCGCGATGCGGCGCACCACCTCGACGACCGTGGAGGGCCTCACGGCGACGCGGCCGCGGCGCCCGGTGCTCATCGTGCCCGGCTATGGGATGAACTCGTTCATCTTCGGGTACCACCCGCGCGGGCGATCGATCGAGGGGCACCTCGCGTGGCGGGGTTTCGAAGTGTGGTCCGTCGACCTCCGCGCACAGGGGCGCTCGCGCCATGTGCACGGGTCGAAGGCCGCCTTCGGCCTCGAGGAGCTCGCCCTCGTCGATGTGAACGCCGCCGTCGGCGAGGTGCTCGCCCGCACCCGTACCGGCGCAGCGTGCGTCGACGTGATCGGGGCCTCGCTCGGGGCCGCGCTGATGTTCGGCCACGCGGTGGTCAACCGCGACGCGCGCCTCGGGTCGCTCGTGTCCTTCG
>CAISKJ010001139.1 GCA_903885885.1 uncultured delta proteobacterium | reverse complement strand
CGGGGGCGGGGGCCGCGGCGAACGCCCGCGGCCTCGGCGTCGGGGACGGGCGCGACCGTTTGTGCAACCGCGTTGCGCGTGGAGTCTTTCTGCCTGCGCGAGTGTGATGCCCACAAGGCGGCCCTCCCGAAGCGCCCCGTAGGCTAGGGTCAGGGAGGTGTCGTGGGTCAACAGGGGTCGTGGGTCAAACTGCCCCCCCCCCCGATTTTTTTTCGGGCGGCCGCGCCGCGGCGGCCCCCCCGCGTCCCCCACCGCCCCCCGTTAATATGCTGAAGAGCGGGGGTGCCGGGGCTGCGCGCCTGCGCAAGCGCTTCCTTCAGGCGCGGCCGCCCGGCCCCGCGCGCGCGCGCGCCGCCACGGCGGGCGTTTCGGCCGCGAACTCGGCGGCCGCCGATCTCGAGCCGTCGGACTGGCAGGCCAAGTTCGACGCCATCAAGATGTGCCCTGACGGCAAGAAAATCGAGCGCGGCGAGATATCGCGCGTCGCGCGCATGCCGCCGGCGGTGCCGAAGGAGACGCTCCGGCGGCGCCTCGCCGAGCGCGACGTCTCGGCGACAGAGATGGGCCCGGCACCGGTGCTGGGCATGCTCGAGGAGGACCTGCTCGAGTGGCTGCGCGCGTACCAGTCCATGGGCGTCCACGTCTACACCAAGGTGGTCCGCGAGAAGGCCCGCCGGCTCGCTATGGCGGCGGGGATCGCGTGGGACTTCGTCGCCTCGGGCCCGTGGCTCAAGGCCTTCTGCGCGCGGCACGAGCTCAAGATCCGCGAGGGGCAGTTCCTCGAGAAGGAGCGCGCGCATGCCGTGACGCGCGAGGGCCTGGGGCGGTTTTACGACCTCCTGCACATCGCCGAGGACGGCGTGCTGCCCGAGGACATTTGGATGCTTGACGAGGTCCACGTGAACCTTCTCGACACGGGCGGGTACAAGGTGCGCGCCGCCGCGCTCGCGCGCGCGCGCCCTCCCGCTCCCCGCGCGTATCCTAACGTGCCCTCCCGCCCCGCAGGTGATAACGTTCGGCGACGGCGACTACGCGTCGATCCCTAAGCCCGAGACGTCCAAGCACGTGTCGTTCATGCCGTGCGTGAACGCGATCGGGAAGGAGTCGACGCCCGTGCTCGTCTTCCAGGGCGTGCGCGCCATGTCCAAGTTCACGGCCGAGTACCCGGGCGTGCTCCTGGGCATGGACGAGGCCGGCTACATGTCGTGCGAGCTCTTCCTCGCGTGGTGCCACAAGTGGGAGGCGGCGACGCGCCGGCCCGACGGGCGGCCCCGCCTCCTCCTTTTCGACAGCCACTTTTCGCACATGGCCGTCGACGGCGCCGTCTTCCTGCGCAGGCATAACGTGCGCGTGCTTACGGTGCACCCGCACACGACACACCTCACCTGCGTGCTCGACAACGGGCCCTTCAAGCGCTTCAACTACCTTTTGGCCGACGAGGCCGCGTCGCTCTCGCCGCCGGGCACGGCCGTCAACGACTCGAACCTCGCGGGCTGCGTGCGCCGCGCGTGGGAACGGACGCTCGTCATCACGCCGCACCCCGACACGGGCCTCCCGTCGAGCCCCGTCATCTCTGCGTACAAGAAAACGGGCATCTGGCCGTACTCGCGCGAGCTCCTCGACACCGACATCTTTGCCGCGTCCGACACGTACAAGGCCGAGAGCGACAAGGCGGGCAAGGCCGGCGCACCGACGCCCGTGCGGCCCAAGCTATCGCTCGACGACGACGCGCGCGCCTCGCTCCGAGAGCAGGTGCTCAGGGTCGATAAGACGCTCCCGCCCGACATCGCGACGCGCATCAACTCGTCGGCGCGCACGCGCATGTCCGAGCTGCTCACGTCCGACCAGTGGCTCGACAAGGAGACGGAGCGCAACGTGGCCAAGGCGGCCGAGGAGAATGCGGCGCAGGCGCGGCGCGACACCAAGGCGGCCGCCAAGGCGGCGCGGG
>CAISKJ010001138.1 GCA_903885885.1 uncultured delta proteobacterium | reverse complement strand
GGCACGCCGGTGGTCTCCCAGAGCTTCGGGTACATGCTGATGCGCGTGAAGCCGGGGATGGTGTTCACCTCGTTCAGGAAGAACCGCCCGGTGCCCTTCTCCAAGAAGAGATCCACGCGCGCGAGGCCCGCCAGGTCGAGCGCCTTGAAGGCCTCTACGGCCATCGCGCGCACCTCGGCGTGCTGCGCGTCGGTGAGCTCCGCGGGGATCTTCAGGTGCGCACCGTGCTCGTCGAGGTACTTCGCCTCGTACGAGTAGAAGTCGTGCGTGGGAATGATCTCGCCGGCCACCGAGGCCTCGGGCCTCTCGTTGCCCAGCACCGCAACCTCGATCTCGCGCACCGCGTGGCCGCGCTCGATGAGCACCTTGGTGTCGTAGCGAAACGCCGTCGCCAACGCCTCGGTGAGCTCACCGTCGTTGCGGGCCTTCGAAACGCCCACGGAGCTGCCCATGTTGCAGGGCTTCACGAAGCACGGGTACCCGAAGCGCTCGACCACCTCGCGCGCCACGTCGGAGGGCTCGCGCCCGTCGCCCGCGCGCACCACGAAGCCGTCGACCACGGGCAGACCGGCGCCGCGAAAGAGGCGCTTGGCGAAGTCTTTGTCCATCCCCGTCGACGAGCCCAGCACCCCGCTCCCCACGTACGGGACGCCCGCCATCTCGAGCAACCCCTGAATGGTCCCGTCTTCGCCGTAGGTGCCGTGGAGCACCGGAAAGATCACGTCGACGGGCCCCAACCCTGTGCCGCCAGCGCCCACCGTGACCAGGGTGCCATCGCGCGAGACGCTGCCCGGCGACACCGCGACCGGCGCTGCGCCGGCCTGGAGGTGCAGCGGTGTGCCAGGTGCTGCCAGCAGCGCCTGCGCCGACTCTTGAAGGTGCCAGCGCCCGTCGTGGTCGATGCCCAGCAGAACGGGCTCGTAGCGGTCGCGGTCGAGCGCGTCGAAGATCGAGCGCGCAGACAAGAGCGAGATCTCGTGCTCGCCCGAACGACCGCCGAAAACCAGCCCGACGCGGATCTTGCGCTCCATGTGCGGGCGCTATCACACACCGCATTCCGGTGACCACTTTGCGGGAGCGTTCACGTTGCGTATAGAGTCGCTGCGCCTCGGTACGGGTGTTGCTCTCGCGATGCCCAGCCCGTGCGCGGCGCCCTCGCGGCGAGCCGCGTGTGACACACAACCCGGACACACCACGACCATCATGTCAGAGCTCGGCCCCCGACCGCGATTGCTGCCCATCGCACCGAAGGCTCCCCCCGCGCGGAGAATGCTCCCGCTGGCCGACGAGGTGCGCCCCATCGACAAGCGCTGGCAGCCCATCTACGCCGTGTGGGAGATCACGCTGCGCTGCGACCTCGCGTGCCGTCACTGCGGCTCGCGCGCGGGCCACGCGCGGCCCGACGAGCTCACCACCGAGCAGGCGCTCGACCTCGTGAAGCAGATGGCCGAGCTCGGCACCAAAGAGGTCACCCTCATCGGCGGCGAGGCCTA
Source organism: uncultured delta proteobacterium (assembly GCA_903885885.1). Lineage (GTDB taxonomy): Bacteria > Myxococcota_A > Polyangia > Polyangiales > CAISKJ01. The sequence goes on along the minus strand of CAISKJ010001138.1, from coordinate 6,049 downwards.
CCTCCGCGACGACTGGACCGAGATCGCCCGCGCCGTGCGCGCCCACGGCATGGAGTGCACGATGACCACGGGCGGCCGCGGCATCACCCCCGAGCGCGCCCGCGAGGCCAAGGCCGCGGGCATTCAGAGCGTGTCGGTGTCGGTCGACGGCCTCGAAGAGGTGCACGACAAGCTCCGCGCCGTGCAGGGGAGCTGGCGCTCGGCCTTCGAGGCCATCAAGAACCTCCGCGCCGCGGGCGTTCACGTGTCGGCCAACTCGCAGTTCGGGCGCTACTCGCTGCGCCAGATGCCCGAGGTGTTCGAACTGCTCATCGCCGCGGGCATTCACTCCTGGCAGGTGCAGCTCACCGTCGCGATGGGGAGGGCGGCCGACGAGCCCGACCTGTTGCTCGAGCCCTACCAGGTGCTCGAGGTGATGCCCATGCTCGCGCGGCTGAAGAAGCGCGCCGACCAGGCGAAGGTGCGCATCTGGCCGGGCAACAACATCGGCTACTTCGGTCCCTACGAGCACGTGCTCCGCGGCACGCTCCCGCGCGGGCACATGGCCTCGTGCGGCGCGGGCGGGAGCACCCTCGGCATCGAGGCCGACGGGTCGATCAAGGGCTGCCCCTCGCTCACCTCGAAGGAGTACGTGGGCGGCAACATCCGCGACAACTCGCTGCGCGACATCTGGGAGCGCGCGGGCGCGCTGCGCTTCACCCGCGACCGCACCGTGGAAGACCTCTGGGGCTACTGCCGGACCTGCTACTACAACGACACCTGCCGCGCGGGCTGCACGTGGACCACGCAGGTGCTCTTCGGCAAGCCGGGCAACAACCCCTACTGCCACCACCGCGCGCTCGAGTACCTGCGCGAGGGCAAGCGCGAGCGCATGGTGCGCACCGAGGCGGCGCCGGGGCTGCCCTTCGACCACGGCACCTGGGAGATCGTGCTCGAAGACTGGCCCGCCGACGAGCTTGCGCGCGCCCGCGCGCTCGCCGCCACCGGCGAGGGATGGCTCACCGAGGAGTAGCGCGATGTATCAACCGCTCTCGCCGTGCCCCGCCTGCGCGCGCCACGTACGCGCCACCGAGGGGCAGTGCCCCTTCTGTCAATCGCCCATGCCCGAGGGGTTTTCCGCGAGCGTGCGCCCCGAGGCGCCCCGACGGTTGAGCCGCGCGGCGGCCCTCGCCTTCGGCACCGCGCTCGCGCTCGGCGCGTGCAGCGACACCGTGAGCGGCACCGACGCGGGCGCTGACGCATCGCCCGTCGACGCGCGCGCCGACGTGGTCGACGACGACGGCGGGCCCGTGGCGCTCTACGGCGATCCGCCGCCTCCGCCGCGCGACGCGAGCGCCGACACCGTGGACGACGACGGCGGACCGGTCGCCGAGTACGGCGCGCCCCCGCCCATGGACGCGGGCGTCGACGACGGGGCCATCCTCGCGATGTACGGCACGCCGCCTCCGCCCGACGCGAGCGCGCGCGACGTGGTCGACGACGAGGGCGGCACGGTCTTTCTGTACGGCGCTCCGCCGCCTCCCGACGGCGGCGCCTGAGTCTTCGTACGCGGCACATTCACCTTCGAGAGGAGACTTCACGTCATGAGCCTCGCCCCCTGTTCTGGCTGTCAGCGTCACGTTCGCATTTCCGAGCGCGCGTGCCCCTTCTGCGGCGCCGCCATCGAGGCCTCCATCGCTTCGAAGGTCGTGCCCGGCATCACGCAGCGCATGTCGCGCGCCGCGGTGCTCGCCTTCACCGCCACCATGGGCCTCGCCGCGTGCAGCCAGGAGATCGCCGCGCCCGTCTACGGCGCCCCCGTCGACGCGCCCGCCGACACCGCCACCGACAACGCCGCGCCCACCGACAACGCCGCGCCCACCGACAGCGCCGCGCCCGACGCGCCCGCCGACAACGGCGGCCCCGCGCCCGCGTACGGCGCTCCCTTCGACGCGGGCACGCCGCCCGACGACAACGGCGGCCCTGCGCCGCTCTACGGCGCGGTGCCTGCGCCCGACGCTGACGTGCAAGACGACGCGCCCGACGCGAGCCGCGACGGCAGCATCGGCGTGCGCTACGGCGCCGTGCCCCCGCCCGACGCGGGCGCGTGACCGACCTTCGATCGCTCGAGGGCGAGCGGTCGCGTATCAACCACTTCAAGGAGAATGTCTGCGATGAAGAATCTCGTGCCTTGCCCTTCGTGTCAGCGTCACGTGCGCGCCTCGGAGCCCGCGTGCCCCTTCTGCCAGGGCGCCCTGCCTGAGCTCGCGGGCGCGATCGTTCCCGGCGCCTCGCAGCGCATGAAGCGCGCGGCGGCCTTCGCGTTCACCGCCTCGCTCGCGCTCGCGGGCTGCGGCGACACCGTGCCCACGACCGCCGACGCCGCGCCCGCCGACACCGCGCCCGTGACCGACAGCCCCGCGACCGACCGCGGCCCCGCCGACGACGGCAGCGCGATGGCGCTCTACGGCGCGCCCGTCGACGCCTCCGCGCCCGCCGACGCGACGCCCTCCGACGTGACGCCGCCGCCCTCCGACGCGAGCACCGACGGCGGCCCGCAAGACGACGGCTCGGTGATGGCCCTCTACGGCGCCGTGCCCGCCGACGTGGCGCAGACCACCGACGCCGACTCCGACGCCTCCATCGGCGTGCGCTACGGCGCGCCTCCCGCCGACGTCTGGGTCTGACCGCCGCGCTCCCGCCGCTCCCTTCCACCATCCCATAGGTTCGCCGCGCATGAGCACCGAACTGCCGCCGCGTCCGCGTCTGCTCCCCATCGCGCCCACCGCCGAGCCCGCGCGCAGGCGCCTCCCGCTCGCGGGCGAGAGCCGCCCCATCGACCAGCGCTGGCGGCCCATCATCGCGGTGTGGGAGATCACGCTGCGCTGCGACCTCGCGTGCCGTCACTGCGGCTCGCGCGCGGGGCGCCAGCGCCCCGATGAGCTCTCCACCGACGAGGCCCTCGACCTCGTGAAGCAGCTCGCGGAGATCGGTACGAAGGAGGTCACCCTCATCGGCGGCGAGGCTTATTTGCGCGACGACTGGGTCACCATCGCGAAGGCCGTGCGCAGCTACAACATGGAGCTCACCATGGTGACGGGCGGCCGCGCGATGACGCCCGAGCGCGCCCGTCAGGTGCGCGAGGCGGGCGTGCAGAGCCTCTCGGTGTCGGTCGACGCGCTCGAGCCCCTGCACGACGAGTTGCGCGGCGTAAAGGGCAGCTGGCGCGCCGCGATGGACGCGATCGCGAACCTCCGCGCCGAGGGCATCCCGGTGTCGGCCAACACGCAGATCGCGCGGCCCGCCCTCACGCAGATCGAGGACCTTCTCGAGCTGCTCATCGAGGCCGGCGTGCACTCGTGGCAGGTGTCGATGACGGTGCCCATGGGCCGCGCCGCCGACGAGCCGGGGCTCATTCTGGAGCCCTTTCAGGTGCTCGAGGTGATGCCCCTCGTGGCGCGCGCCAAGCGCAGGCTCGCGTCGGTGAAGAAGCGCCTCTGGCCCGGCAACGACATCGGCTACTTCGGGCCCTACGAGACCCTCATCCGCGGGACGATGCCGCGCGGGCACATGTCGTCGTGCGGCGCGGGGCGGCTCACGCTGGGCATCGAGGCCGACGGGTCGATCAAGGGCTGCCCCTCGCTCCCCACGAGCGATTACGTGGGCGGCAACGTGCGCGACCACAGCGTGCGCGACATCTGGGAGCGCGCCGAGGCCCTGCGCTTCACGCGCGACCGCACCACCGACGACCTCTGGGGCTACTGCAAGACCTGCTACTACGGCGACGAGTGCCGCGGCGGCTGCTCGTGGACCGCGCACGTGACCCTCGGGCGCATCGGCAACAACCCCTTCTGCCACCACCGCGCGCTCGAGTACCTCCGCGAGGGCAAGCGCGAGCGTTTGCGTCAGGTGCGCCCACCCGAGGGAAAGCCCTTCGATTACGGTGTCTTCGAGAGCTACCTGGAAGACTGGCCCGCCGACGAGCTGGCGCGGGCGAGGGAGCTCGCCGAGACGGGCGAGGGGTGGCTCCTGCACACCGAGCGGGCAATGCGCGAGCGGCCTTGAGCCCGTGAGCGGGGCGTAGTTCACTGCGCGGCACGATGCGCGTCGGCACTGCGTTCCTCTCGCTGTTGGCACTCTCCATGGGCTGTGAAACCTCGAACAACGCGGGCGACGCGGGCCTCGACGTCGAGCTCGTCACGCCCGACGCCGAGCTCGACGCGGGCGACGCGACGGTCGATCGCACCGTGCCCGATGGGACCATCGACGCGACCCTCGATGCGACGGATGTCACCGTGCCGCCGGGGCAGTGCGCGCAGGCGCGGGGCGCGGGCACGGCCCCGAGCGACCGCTGGGTCGAAGGGGCGGCGATGAGCTCGGTGACGGTGCTCGACCCCGCGAGCTGTCAGCGCACGTACCTCATGACCTCGACGGCGCCGCTGCGCGACAACGAGCCCATGAACCCGCGGCGCGTGACCGAGCGCGCGGGCTTCTCCACCGTGCGCACGCGCAACGACCTCTTCGACGCGCTCTACGCGCTCGCGCAAGACGAGGCGCGCGAGAACAGCGTGAGCGCCATTCGCGACGGCAGCTTCAACGACGGCAACGCCATCGACTGCCCCGCCGGCGGGTGCTTCGAAACGGGCAGGCTGTGGAAGTACGTGTGGACGCGCGACACCTCGTACTCCGTCGACCTCGCGCTCGGCGCGCTCGACCCCGTGCGGGCGCGCAACTCGCTGGAGTTCAAGCTCTCGGAGCGCCGCGGCGGCGGCGGCGCGCAGGTGGTGCAAGACACCGGCACGGGCGGCTCGTACCCCGTCTCGACGGACCGCGTCGTGTGGGCCCTCGGCGCGATGGAGCTCTTGAAGTTCCTCGACGGCGACGCGCGCACGGCCTTTCTCGGGCGCGCCTACGAGGCGCTGCGCAACACCGTCGACCACGACCGCGCGGTGATCTTCGACAGCGCAGACGGCCTCTACCGCGGCGAGCACTCGTTCCTCGACTGGCGCGAGCAGAGCTACCCCGGGTGGACGGCCACCGACACCGCGCACATCGGCATGTCGAAGTCGCTCTCGACCAACGTGCTCCACTACGCGGCCCTCGACGCCGTGGCCACCCTCGCCGCCGAGCGCAACGACACCGCTGCGGCCACGCGCTACCGCGGCTTCGCCGACGCGCTCCGCACGGCCATTCGCGCGCGCTTCTGGGACGCCGACGCGATGCAGTTCGCGGCCTACACCACCACGGGCCTCGACCCCGCCCCGGTGCGCCGCTGGGACCTCCTGGGCTCCTCGCTCGCGGTGCTCCACGGCGTGGCCGACGACGCGCAGGCGAGCGCGCTCGTGGCGCAGTACCCGCACGCGGGCCGCGGCGGCGCGCCCGTTCTGTGGCCCCAGCAGCAGAACACGGCCATCTATCACAACCGCGCGATGTGGCCCTTCGTCACCGCGTACTGGCTCCGCGCGGCGCGACAGGTTCGCAACGACGCAGCCGTGAACCGCGGCGTCACCGCCATGATGCGCGCCGCCGCGCTCAACCTCTCCAACATGGAGAACCTCGAGTTCGTCACGGGCTCACCGCGCGTCGACGAGCCCATGACGGGCGGGCCCGTGGTGAACTCGCAGCGCCAGCTCTGGAGCGTGGCGGGCTACCTCTCCATGGTGCACGACGTGCTGTTCGGCCTCGTGGTGTCCAACGAGGGCGTGCGCGTGCGGCCGTACATCACGCGCGAGTTGCGCAACACGGTGTTCGCCAACGCCGACTCCCTCGTGCTCAACGACTTCGCGTGGCGCGCGAAGCGCATCACCGTGACGGTGAACCTCCCCCCGCGCGCGGAGGGCCGCACGGGCGCCTACGCGGTGGGTACCGTGCGCGTGAACGGGCGCGACGTCGCCGACGGGGTGATCACCGCCGCGATGCTGGAGGCGCGCAGCACCCTCGAGGTGACCCTCGTCGACACGCCCGAGGCGGGCGCACGCATCCGTGATGTCACCGACACCACCGACTGGCGCGCGCTCTTCGGTCCGCGCACGCCCAACGTGTCGCGCGTCGACGTCGACCCCGCGAGCGG
>CAISKJ010001137.1 GCA_903885885.1 uncultured delta proteobacterium | reverse complement strand
CTCGCCGCGCTGGTGCACGGTGAGCTGACCGCGCACGAGGTCGACGAGCCAGTAGTGCCCGACGCCTGCCTCCCAGTACGCGCCCCACTTTACGCCTTCGGACTCGTCGTGCGTTCGCGTCGACTCCGAGAGCACCTCGCAGACCCAGTCGGGCGGCGTGACGTACACGCCGAGGTGACGCGCGCCGACGTTCACCTTTCTCGGAGGCTCCGGGTGCTTCGCCACGCGCCAGCCCACGAGGTCGGGCCGCAGTCCCTGACCGGCGAGCAGCATGTCGACATCCTGGCTGAGCCACCAGCCGCCGCGATCGGCCACGTGGGGCCCGCGAAAGCCGCGGAGCTGGCCGCCGATCTCGAGGATCGCGTCGCCGTGTTCGATGCTGGGCGCCGACTTGTACACGAAGCGCCCGTCGAGGAGCTCGACGCGATCGACCTCGGGCAGCGAGAGCCACGCCTCGATGCGTTGAAGCGCCAGCGCGTGCGAGCCCTGAGGGTCGGACGTCATCGTGGATGGATCGGTCGCCGCGGTCATCGACCACGAGGGTAGCACCGACGCACCGGCGGGTGCGCGCGACGGCGGAGCGCCGAACGACGTGCCGTAGAGCGCCGCGCGCTCCTACGCCATCGCGGGCGGCGTGCGCACGGTCACGTACTTCGACAGCGCGCGCTCGGCCGTTGCCAGCAGCGCGCGGTCGGCGAAGCGGGGGCCGTGCACCTGCACGCCGACGGGCATTCCCGCGGCGCCGAAGCCGATGGGCATGGTGAGCACGGGCGTTTCGAAGGCCGTGGTGGGCACCGTGTACGCGCCCAGGTACACCGAGTACGGCACAGCTACGCCGTCGACCATGATGGGGCTCCCGTGCGGCTGGCGGGTGATCGCCTCGCCCATGCACACGGGCATGATCCACAGCGCGTAGCGCGCGAAGAAGGTGTCGATCACGGCGTGCATCGCCCGCTGCTCGGCGAGCGCCTCTTCGTAGGCACCACGCGACGCGTTCATGCCCGCGGAGAAGTGCCGCTCGAAGGGCCCCTCGCCCAGCTTGTGGCGCAGCATGTACGACTGAAACAGGTAGCGCGTGGCGCGGTTGCGCGCGAGCGAGGGCAGTCCGTTCCAGTACTGGTAGCCCGCGATGAGGCCCCACACGCGCCAGGCGTCTTGCATGTCGATCGCGGGCGCTGCGCCCACGTCGACGGTGTGTCCGTCGGCGCGCATCGAGTCGCAGAGCGAGTCGAGGAGCGCGGTCGTCGAGGGAGCGGGCGCGGCGCCAGGCAGCGTCGCGGTGACCGCGATGCGGAGCTTCTCGTCGGCGAGGTGCGCGGGCGCAACGGAGGGCGCGTCAGAGCCCGTGAGCGCGTCGAGCATGAGGGTGAGGTCGCCCAGCGTGCGCGCCATGGGGCCCATGCTCAAGAGGCGCTCGAGCGTCATGGCGATGCCCTCGGGGCCGATGTCGTCGACGGGCAGAACGCCCACCGTGGTGCGGAGGCCGAGCACGCCGCAGCAGTGCGCGGGATAGCGAATCGATCCTCCCAGGTCGGAGCCGAGTTCGAGCGGGGTGAAGCCCGCTGCGACGGCCGCGGCCGAGCCGCCCGACGAGCCGCCGGGGGTGCGCGAGAAATCCCAGGGGTTGACGCACTCTTCGTAGAAGGGGTTGTTGCACTGCCAGTCGAGGGCCAAGAGCGGCAGGTTGGTGCGACCCATCACGATGGCGCCCGCCTCGCGCAGCCGCGCCGACACCTTCGCGTCGGTGCGCGGAACGTGCCGCGCGTAGAGCGGAAGCCCCCCGAAGGTCGATCGCACCCCGCGCACGCGCAGGCTGTCCTTGAGCGTGAGCGGAACGCCGTGGAGCGAACCCATCGGGCGACCTTCGCGCCGTGCCGTGTCGGCCTCGGCGGCCTCGCGCAGCGCCTCTTCTTCGCGCAGCGACACGACGGCCTGCACCTGCGGGTTGAAGCG
>CAISKJ010001136.1 GCA_903885885.1 uncultured delta proteobacterium | reverse complement strand
GCGGCGCGCGCCTCGTCGAGGGCTTCGACGCCTTCGACATCACCTCGCGCGACGAGCGCTACCTCCGCGGCATCTACGAGCCCCTCATGGAGCGTGACGGCGAGCCTGGCGGGTTTCCGCGCGCCAAAGACCTCCTGCGCGACGTTCGCATGCACCCCGACCGCGCCGCGCTGCGCGCCGCCGAGGGTCGCTACGACCTGGTGATTTCGCGCGCCGTGCTCGAGCACGTCACCGACCTCGACGCGCTCTTCGACGACCTCGCGCGGGTCACCACGCCCGACGCGGTGCAGGTGCACAAGGTCGACCTCCGCTGCCACGGCAACAAGTTCGACCACGAGCTCGACTTCTTGATGTTTCCCGAGGCCGTGTATCGCGCGATGGCCTCGCACACCGGCATGCCCAACCGCGTGCGCGTGCCCGGCTACCTCGACCTCGGCGCCCGCCACGGCTTCGCCCTCGTGTACGCGGGCGCCACGCATCGCATCTCGGTCGCCGAGGTCAACGCGGTGCGCGATCAGCTCGCGCCTCCCTACGACCGCATGGCCCCCGAGGCCCTCGCGGTGCTCGGCGTCTGGCTCGTGCTCGTGGGCAAGGATCACCCGCTCGCCGCCAGGGCCCTGAAAGACCTCACCTCCGAGGCACTGCCCGTGGCCCCGGCCGAGATCCTCTCGCCCTTCTGACCGCTACACTGTGGGCTGCGCGGGCGAGCGGTCGATGAACTCGCGAAACCACAGCTCGAGCATCAAGAGAGACCACACCTGGTAGGTCTCGGGGCTCGAGGTGTCGAGCGAGGCCACGAGCTTCTCGACGGCCGCGGGTTCGAGCATGCCGCGCTCGCGGGCGGTGCGATCGAGCAGCGTGTCGCGCACGACCTCGCGCAGGTCGTTGCGGAGCCAGTGATCGAGCGGAATGCCGAAGCCCATCTTCGGGCGATGCAGCACCTGGTAGGGGAGCAGATCGCCCGCGGCCTTGCGCAGGAGGTACTTGCCGCGCACGCGCATCAAGAGGTGCGAGGGGAGGCGCCCCGCGAACTCGATCACCGACGTGTCGAGCAGCGGGCAGCGCACCTCGAGGGCGTGGGCCATCGAAGCGATGTCGACCTTCGCGTTGATGTCGTCGGTGAGGTACGTGGCGATGTCGAGGTCGAGGAGGCGCGCCATCGCGTAGCGCCCGTCGCTCTCGGCGAGCACCTCGGCGAAGCGGCGCTCCGCGCGGTCGCTCGCGGCGGCGCGCAGCGACGGTGCGCAGAGGTCGCGCTTTCGCTCGGGCGTAAACTGGCTCACGAGGCGGAGGTACCGCGCGGCCTCGCCCAGGTGCATGGTCTCCGCGAAGCGGCCGAAGGAGGGGTAGAGCGCCCGGCCGAAGCCCGTGAGCGCGCCCTGAAACGCGCCCTTCGCGCCAGCAGGGAGAGCGTCGTAGAGGTGCCCCCAGCGCGCGTTGTTGTAGCGCTTGTAGCCCGCGAAGTTCTCGTCGCCCGCGTCGCCCGAGAGCGACACGGTGACGTGCTCGCGCGTCATCTTCGCGAGGTACCAGGTGGCGACGGAGCTCGAGTCGGCGAAGGGCTCGCCGTGGTGCCGCGTGATGTCGTGCACCACGCTGGCCATGTCGGCGCTCACCTCGAGCTCGTGGTGCTCGGTGCCGTAGCGCGCGGCCACCATGCGCGCGTACTTCACCTCGCTGTAGGCGGCTTGCTTGAAGCCGATGGAGAAGGTCTTCACGGGGCGCGTGGAGAGCTGCGCCATGAGCGCCACGATGGTCGACGAGTCGACGCCGCCCGACAGGAACGCGCCGAGGGGAACGTCGGCCACCATGCGTCGCTTCACCGCGGCGGTGAGCAGGCGCTTGAGCTCTCCCACGAGTTCGTCCTCCGAGCCGCTCAGGGTCGGGTGGCGCACGAGCCGCCAGTAGCGCTCGGCCTCGTGAACGCGCCCCGGCGTGAGCACCTGGTAGTGCGCAGCGCGGAGCTTGAACACGCCCTGATAGACGGTGTACGGCGCGGCCACGTAGCCGAGGGTGAGGTACTCGTCGACGCCGGCGAGGTCCACCGCGGGGCGCTCGCCGTCGACGCCCGTCACGAGCGCGTGAACCTCCGACGCGAAGGCCACGCCGTCGCGCGTCACGCGGTAGTAGAGCGGCTTCTTGCCCGAGCGGTCGCGCGCGAGCAGCAGGCGCTGCTTCTTCGCGTCCCACAGGGCGAGGGCGAACATGCCGTCGAGGCGCGTGATGGCGGCCTCGCCCATCTCTTCGTAGAGGTGAACCACCACCTCGCTGTCCGACCGCGAGCGAAAGGTGTGACCCTTCGCCACGAGCTCATCGCGCAGCGCTTCGAAGTTGTAGATCTCGCCGTTGACCACCACGCCGATGGTCTCGTCTTCGTTGAGCAGCGGCTGACGACCGTCGGGCGACAGGTCGATGATCGAGAGGCGACGGTGCCCGAGCACGCAGGGGCCGCTCGCCCACGCGCCCTCGGCGTCGGGGCCGCGGTGCGCGATGGCGTCGTTGATGCGCCGAACGACCGAGGCGGCGGGCGCCGCAGCCGGGTCGTTGGCGAGGTAGCCGCTGATTCCGCACATGGCTTCGTTGGTCTCGCGCGAGGCCGCGAGAGGCAGCCCGCGAAGGGGAGAGGAGTTACTTCTTGAGCTTGATCTTCATGAGGTCGCCGAGCGTGCCCATGCGGGCGGTGCCGCCGGTGGCCTTGCTCTGGTAGCCCTCGTAGGCCGCGCGCTCCTCGTCGTCTTTGATCGCGCGGATCGACATGCGGAGCCGACCCTCGCCGATCTCGACGACCTTGGCCGTGAGCGTTGCGCCTTCGGCGAAGTGCTTGCGCACGTCGGACCCGCGCGGCGTGCCGAGCTCGGAGTTGGGGATGAGCCCACGACCGGCGCGACCGCGCGTGCCCTCGATCTGCACGAAGACGCCGTACGACTCGATGCGGTCGACGACGGCCTTCACGATGGCGCCGGGCACCACCGAGGCGGCCTGCGCGGCGCTCCCCGCGGCGGCCCCTTCGGGCGCCGGGATGAGCGAGATCTTGCGCGAGGTGGCATCGGCCGACCGCACCACCACCATGATCGCCTGACCGGGCGTGAGCACCTTCGAGGGGTGCTCGACGCGGCCCGGGAGCTCCGACACGTGAAGCAGCCCCTCGACGCCCGCGGCGATGCGCACGAAGGCCCCGAAGTCGACCACGCGGGTGACCGTGCCGGCGACCACGCGGCCCGGCGGGGCCACCACGTCGAGGGCCGTCCACGGGTCGGCGGCGAGGGCCTTGAGCGAGAGCGTGATGCGCGACTGCCCCTCGTGCTGGCGAATCTCCTTCACCTGCACCTCGATCACGTCGCCAGGGCTCACCACGTCGCTCGGGCGCACGTGCGAGTCGTGCGAGAGCTCGCTCGCGGGGATGAGCCCCTCGGCGCCGCCGAGGTCGACGAAGGCGCCGAACTCACGAACGCCCGAGACCGAGCCCTTGATGATCGTGCCCGGGGTGAGGGTCTTGAGAATGCGCTCCTGCGCCTCGCGCGCCTCGGCCTCGACCACGGCGCGGCGCGAGAGCACCACGCTCTTGCCGCCGTCGCGGATCTCGGTGACGCGGAAGCGCAGCGTGCGGCCCACGAAGGTGTTGGGGTCGGCGACGTAGCGGTTGTCGAGCTGCGAGTTCGGGCAGAAGGCCTTGATGCCGCCTTCGAGCTCGACCTCGGCGCCGCCCTTGTTGATGGTGACCACCTTGCCCTCGACGGCGATGCCCTCGTTGCGCGCGAGCTCGAGCGCCGCGGTGTTGCCCGCCTTGCCGAGCGAGCGACCGAGCTTCACCGAGCCCGAGCGGGGATCGACCTCGACGATGTGCGCGGCGATCACGTCGCCCACCTTCACCGTGACCACACCGTTGGGCCCGAGGAGCTCGACCGGGTCGATCCACGCCTGGCGCTTCTCGTCGAGGTCGACGAAGACGGCCGCGCGGGTGATCTGAACGACGGCGGCTTCGACGCGCTGGCCAACGGCCCAGCCCTTGGTGCGTCGCGCGGGGGTCTTCTGCTGCTCGAACAACGCGGCGAAATCGCCGCCCTTGGTCTCGGTGCTCATAGAGGGGGCGCGTACGTACCACAGAACCTCTCCGCCGGGTGCATCCCTGCAGATGAAGGAGCGGGCCCCACGACACGTAGTATCATCTGCGGTACTTGGCGCGGCGGCACAGCGCTGGTACAGCTTGTGTCCATTCACCACCCGTTTCGGAGGCTCTCCATCATGCGCATCGCAGTTCGCCTCGTGCTCGCCACCTTCGCCCTCGCATCGACCGCAGGCCTCGGCGCATGCGTCGTACGCTCGCAGCCTGGCTACGTTCAGACGGGCTATGTGCAGCCCCGCCCCGTGTACGTGCAGCCCCGCCCCGTGTACGTGCAGCAGCCGCAGGCCGTGTACGTGCAGCCCCAGCCCGTGTACGTGCAGCAGCAGCCCACGACCGTCTACGTGCGCTGATCGTCGCCCCTCAGGGGCTCTGTTCGCCTAACCAGCGCGCCACCGGGTCGAAGACCAGCGAGTGCGCATCATTCGAAATGAACAAGTCAGCGTGGGCGATGCGAAGCTTCGCGTCGCCGACCTCGAGTACCCGCTTGCTGCGTGACGCGGTGAGGTCGTAGGGCGCCCGCGCCGTCTCGGGCGGAACGATGCCGTCGCCCATGGCGACCACGCAGAGGAGCGGGTTGACCAGCGACGACGCGCCGTCGGTCACGTTGACCCCGCGAAGGGTGAGGTCGCGGTCGCGGATCCACTCGGCGATCTCGCGGTTCACCTGCGGCACCGGGTCTTCGACGGTCTGCACCAGGTCGGCCGCGCGCGACACGTCGGTGATGGCCGGGTTGAGGTACACCGAGAGCAGCGCGGGGACCTTCGCGAGCACGGGCAGCGCGAGGCGGGCGAGAGCGCGCGTGCCGCGAAAGGGCACCGCCCCCGCGAGCGTCG
>CAISKJ010001135.1 GCA_903885885.1 uncultured delta proteobacterium | reverse complement strand
GCTGCCGTCGGCGGCGTTGCGAAACGCGATGCAGAGGGGCGTCTCTTCGGCGCACAGGGCCGACGCGCGGCAGGCGCCGTAGGGCACGTCGACGCGGCTGCTGCACGCGGGCACGAGCCCCAGGAGCGCGAGGGCGAAGGCGCCGCGGGTCATCGCGCAGGCTCCCGCTTTCGGTACAACCGATACTGCGGAATGTGCGCGGCGTCGACGCCCAGCACGCGCACGCCCGCGGGCGGCAGCGTGACCTGCGCGCGCCCCGCGGAGAGCCAGCACGGCGCGGCCCACGGCGCCGACGGGTCGTCGGGCGCCACGAGGTCGACGAGCTTCACCGCGTCGTGCAGGGCGCCATGCGGTAGGTAGAGGTTCACCACGCGGGCAGTGGGTTCGGCGTGCGCCGCGACGATCACGGTCTCTTCGGGGTCGTCGGTCGCGCGCGTGAACGCGAGCACCCCATCGCCCGTCCGCGCGCTCAGGTCAAGAAAGCGCCCGCGACGCAGCGCCCGCGACGCGCGCCGCAGCGCCGTGAGGGCGCGGTAGTGCGCGAGCGCGGCCGCGTCCCACCGCAGCGGGTCCCACACCATGGGGGCGCGGTTCGCGGGGTCTTCGCCGCCGCGCATGCCCACCTCTTCGCCGTAGTAGATCACCGGCGCGCCGGGCAGCGTGAACTGCAGCGTGGCCGCGAGGCGGGCGCGCGCGCTGCCACGGCACGCGTCCCAGGCGCGGGGCGTGTCGTGCGACGAGAGCATCATCCACGAGCGCAGCGCCGCGTCGAGGCCGCACGCCGCGATCACGTCGCTCACGGCCTGCGTCACCGCGCGCGCGGGCGTGGCGCGCGGGTCGTCGAGCCAGTCGAGGAGCGCCCTGCGCGCGTAGTAGTTCATCACCCCGTCGGCGTCGCCGTCGCGGCCCATCCACCCCTCGGGAAAGGCCATGATCTCGGGGATCACGCAGGCCTCGGGGTCGGCGCTCCGCGCGGCGCGCACCACGTCTCGCACGATGCGCGGCGTGAGGTCGGCGGCCACGTCGAGGCGCCACCCCGCGGCGCCGTGGCGGATCCATCGGGGCACGAGCGCGTCGTCGCCGTCGATGAGCTCGGCGCGCACCGCGGGGTCGTCGAGGTCGAGCTCGGGCATGTGGCCGAATCCGCGCCATCGCTGCGCGACGCCCTTGTGCACGAGCATCCCGCGCCGTCGACGGGCGCGCGGGTGCTGGTCGGACACGTGGTTGAGCACGCCGTCGAGCACCACGCGCATGCCCCGCGCCCCGCACGCGGCGAGCAGCGCCACGAGCGCCTCGTCGCCGCCGAGGGCCGGGTCTACGCTGTGAAAATCGGTGGTGTCGTAGCGGTGGTTGCTCGGCGACGCGAACACCGGGGTGAGATAGAGCGCCGTGGCGCCCACCGACTGAATGTGGTCGAGGCGCTCGACGAGGCCGCGCAGGTCGCCGCCGAAGAAGTCGCGCCCCCGCGGCGGCTGCGCGGGCAGCTCGGACCACGCGCGGAGTTCCGCGTCGGGGGGCAAGAGGCGCCGCCTGGCGTGCACGTCGCCGCCCCGGCCGATGGCGAAGCGATCGGGAAACACCTCGTAGAAGACTTGATCGGCGAGCCAGTCGGCCATGGGTGTAGCGGTCTCAGATTGATCTAGCCACGCGCGAGGGCGCGGAGGATACACTCGCGCGCCCGCCGTGATCGAGGTGCATGGTCTCTCGAAGTCATTCGCTGAACCGGTCTTGCGCGACGTAAGCCTCGCGGTGCCGCGCGGGTGCCTCTTTGGCCTCGTGGGCCCCGGCGCTGCGGGCAAGAGCGTGCTGCTCAAGTGCCTCGTGGGGCTCGTCACGCCCGACCGCGGCGCCGTCACCGTCGAGGGCGAGACCGTCACGGGCCTCGACGAGCTCGCGCTCCAGCGCGTGCGTCGGCGCTTCGGCATGCTGTTTCAAAACAACGCCCTCTTCGACTACCTCACGGTGGGCGAAAACATCGCGTTCCCCCTGCGGCGCATGGGCGTCACCGACGAGGCCGAGCTCGCCGAGCGCGTCGCCGACCGGCTGCGCGCGGTGTCGCTCGCGGGCTTCGAAAGCCGCATGCCCGCGGGGCTCTCGGGCGGTCAGAAGAAGCGCGTGGGCGTCGCGCGGGCCACCGTCACGCGGGCCGAAATTGTTCTCTACGACGAGCCCGCCGCGGGCCTCGACCCGGTCACCTCGCAGAAGATCTTCGACCTCTTGCGCAGGGAGCAGCGCGAGACCAACGCGACGGTGATCATGGTGTCGAGCGACATCGACCGGCTGCTCACGGTGACCGACCGCGTGGGGCTCCTGCACAAGGGCGAGCTCCTCTTCGACGGCACCACCGACGAGGCGCGGTCGTCGCGCCATCCGGTGGTGAAGCAGTTCATTCACGGCGAGGTCGAGGGGCCGCTATGATGGGCCTCGCGCCGTGAGCCCCCCCGACGAAGAGACACTCTCCGCGCGCGTGGGCGCGTCGGCCTTCGCGGTGGCGGCCGAGGTGGGCGGCGTGGCCATCCTCTCCGCGCGCCTCGTGCGACGGCTCTTTCCGCCGCGCGTCGACGGCCCCGAGCTCCTGCGAAACCTCTACAAAATGGGCGTGCGCTCGCTGCCCATCGTCGGGGTCACGGCCCTCTTCGTGGGGGCCATCATGGTGGTGCAGGCGGGCGTGCTCATCCGCCGCTTCGGCGCCGAGGGGCTCCTCGGGTGGGGCGCCGGCTTCGCCACCGTGCGCGAGGTGGGGCCCATTCTCATCGCGCTCATGTTCTCGGGGCGCGTGGGGGCCAACAACACCGCCGAGCTCGCCACGATGACCGTCACCGAGCAGATCGACGCGCTGAGCACGCTCGCCATCGACCCGCTGTCGTACCTCATCCTCCCGCGGGTGATCTCCATGGTGGTGATGCTCTTCATCCTCACCATCTTCGGCGACGTGCTGGCCCTCCTGGGCGCGGCCTACACGGGCCAGGGGCTCCTCGGCGTGCACGTGGCCACCTTCTGGAACGGCTTGCTCGAAGCCATTCGCGTGTGGGACGTGGCCACGGGCCTCATCAAGAGCGCGATCTTCGGGCTCATCATCGCGCTCTCGAGCAGCCACTATGGGCTCACCGTCACGGGCGGCGCGCCGGGCGTCGGCCGCGCGGTGAACGCCTCGGTGGTCGCGAGCGCGACGGGCGTGTTCATCGCCGACTACTTCTCCACCTACGTGCTCCAATGAGCGAGCTCGAGGCGCCCACCACCGACGAAGCGGCGCGCCCCGCGGGCTTCGTGGCCGACGTGGGCCGCGAGGCGCTCGACCTCGTCGCCGCCGCCCGCTCCCTCTGGAGCGTGCTCACGCGCACCCTGCACTGGACGCTGCGGGGCCCCGCCGAGCCCGGCGCCGCGGTGCAGGCCTGCTACGAGATCGGCAACCAGTCGGTGTTCTTCCTCTCGGTGACCATGGGGTTCATCGGGATGATCCTGGTGTTCCAGAGCGCGCTGCAGGCGCTGCGCGTGGTGCCCGACCTCACGATGCTGGGCGCGACCTTCCTCGAGCTCCTGGTGCGCGACCTCGGGGCCTCCATCGGCGCCATGATGCTCGCCACGCGGGTCGGCGCGGGCATCGCCGCCGAGATCGGGAGCATGGTGGTGACCGAGCAGGTCGACGCCCTGCGCATGTGCGGCGTCGACCCGGTGAACTACCTCATCGTGCCGCGCTTCAAGGCCTCGCTCATCATGACGGGCGTGCTCATCATCTGGGCCGGCGCGGTGAGCTTCGGGGCCGGCGCGGCCACCGCGTACTTCCTCTTCGACGTGCCCGTGAACACCTTCATGAACACGTCGCTCCTCGACCGCGGCGACGTGCTCATCGGCCTCGCCAAGTGCGTGGCCTACGGCGCCGCGATCCCCGTGGTGTCGGGCTGGTGCGGGCTGGGCACCCTCGGCGGCAGCGAGGGCGTCGGGTGGGCCACCACGCGCGCCGTGGTCAACAGCTCGCTCGCGGTCATCGTGCTCAATTTCTTGATCTCGAGCGCGGGCTTCCTGCTGTTTCCCACGTAGCGCAGCGGGGGCTGCTACGCGGCCACTTCGCGCAGGTCGCCGAGGGTCTGGCGGAGCTTCTTCTTCGCGCGCGCCTCGAGCTGCCGGGCGCGCTCGCGCGACACCCCCAGGCGCCGCCCGATCTCGGCGAGCGACATCTCCTCGTCGGCCATGATGCGCTGCTCCACGATGTAGCGCTCGCGGCGGTCGAGGGCCCCGACGGCGACCTTCACGCGGCCGTCGAGGAGGCGCTCGCGCACGCGCGCGTCGACCACCTCGTCTTGCGGCGCGGCGATGTCTTCGAGCAGGTCGAGGCCCGTCACCTTGCCGTCGGAGAACACCTCGACGTCGAGCGACACGTCGCGCCCCTCGAGGCGCTGCATCATGGCTTCGACGCGGGCGCTCGTGGTGCCGAGCTGCGAGGCGAGCGTGGCCATCGCGGCCTCCGTCTCGTTCACCATGCTGGCGATGCGGGCGCGCTCGCGGCGCAGGCGGAAGAACACCTTCGAGCGCAGCGCGCCGCTGCCCGTGCCCACCATGCTCCAGCTGCGAATCACGTGGTTCAAGATGAAGGCGCGGATCCAGTAGGCCGCGTACGTGACGAAGCGCGTGCCCTTCTCGGGGTCGAACTTCTTCACCGCCGTGACGAGCCCGAGGTTACCCTCGGCCACGAGGTCGGAGAGGCGCAGGTCGTAGCGCCGGTAGGTGACCGCGATCGCCACCGCGTAGCGGAGGTTGGCGTACACCAGACGCTCCGACGCGTTGGCGTCCGAGCCGTCGCGAACCTTCACGGCGAGGTCGTGCTCGTCTTCACGCGTGAGGGTCGGGATCTCCTTCACCCGCGTGATGTACTTCGAAAGTGCCTGATCCCCTTCGCGAGTCATAGAACCCCCAAGCGCGCATCTTGACGACCATGGTGTCGGTTTCGATGCTCCCGTGGTTGAGGACGAGCGCACCGACCGACGAGGGCCGATTGCAGGGTTCGGGCCGCCGTATTTCTCAGAGAAATTGCGAGATAACTGG
>CAISKJ010001134.1 GCA_903885885.1 uncultured delta proteobacterium | reverse complement strand
GCCACGAGCGCGAGGGTGAGGGCGAGGTGCGAGCGCATCAGTCGATCCTCCGGTACGCGGGCGCGGTGACGATGGCGCGAACGAGCGCGCGGTAGTTGTGCTGCGAGCCTTCGAAGGTGCGCACGAGTTCGGGGAGCACGCGGCGTGACTCCTCGTCGTTCATCGGGCGGCCCACGAGCCGGCGCCACAGGGTGTTCGTGGTGCAGGCCTGCATCTCGCCGGTGGAGATCGCCTGCGAGACGAGGGCGCCGGGGCCCTGCTCCATGCGGTTCATCTCGTCGGTCGAGCGGTAGAGGGCGCTGAAGAGGGTGCCCGCGTAGCGCGACCCGTCGGCGTCGGCGACGGAGGTCACATAGAAGCTACGGCAGCGCGCGGTGCAGTTTTGCCCGGTGTTCGCGCACTGCGCGCAGTTGGGATCGAAGGACGGATAGTTCGTCGGGTCGAGGTACACCGACGAGCGCTCGGCCCAGCGGCCCCAATAGGCGCTGAGAGGTTCGATGGACGAGTGGCAGTGCTGGCAGCCGCAGCGGTGCGCGAGGTTGGGCTCGCGGTTGCACGCGTCGTCGGGGGCCGGGAGGCCGCCCGCCGGGGGCTCGAAGGGCCTGCAGAGGAGGGCCGTGCGAACGCGGTTGATGCGCGCGCGCCACGTCGGGAAGCGACCGAGGAAGGCCGCCGTGGTGAGCACGCCGGCGTGCTCGGGGCCGCGCACGTACTCGTGCCACGACTCGTCTTCGTAGGGCACGCGGGGCAGCATCGCGGGCTCGACGGGCGGGGTGATGCTCAGCCCCATCATGCGCGTGCTCTGCTCGCGAAACAGCGTCGACAGCGGGCCCGTGATGAACGAGCGGCGCGTGGTGTAGGCGTTGTAGTAGTCCTCGTCGCGGGCGATGACCGACGCCACGATGCGCAGCGGCTCGTCGTTGAGCGCCTGCCGGATGCGCCGCTCGGCGCGCGTCGCGAGGGGGCTCAGGCGCCCCTGCGAGGGCGTGCAGTACAGGCCGTTGGGGCCGCAGCCGCACGAGGGGTCGACGCGCACCGCGGGGTTGCACATCGCGCCCGTGTAGATGCTGTTCGTCCGCTCCTGGGCCTCGTAGGCGCAGACCTTCGTCCAGTGGCCCTCGGACCAGTACGGACGCAGGAGGCGATAGCCCTCGCGGCGCAGGCGCAGCGACGTGTCGGGGTTGAGGCCCGTGAGCGCGTTGTCGCAGGTGTTGACGACCTCGGTGTACCCCGTCGGGCACGTCGCGGCGGGGTGGTCGCCGACGATCACGCGGCCGGCCTCGACGCGCTCCTTCGCGCGGTAGTCGCCCGCCACGAAGGACCCGCCTACGCCCGTGCCCACGAGGGTGCGGCAGTAGTTGGGGCAGTGAGTCCAGTCGTCGTAGGGGATGGGTACATCGTCGCGGTCGTAGTAGTAACGACGCGTGCGCGAACGGGGCGAGAGGTAGTACGGCCGCCCGTCGGCCTCGTGGAGCCACGTGGTGTCGCTCGCGTCGACGCGCGGGGGCGGGTACTCGAGCGCGTCGTCACAGCCCGTGGAGCCGCTGCCGCCGCGCAGCGAGCGGTCGCCGTTGCCCTGCCCGATGGTGAACGCCGCGCCGAGCGCCCGCGACTTGGCCACGCACGCGGGGTCGTCGGCGTCGTAGGACGTGTGGCGCGTGAGGCAGCACGCGGGGTGCGTGGGGTTCGAGGGCGTGCAGCACGAGGCCGCGGTGAGGGCGCCGTTGCCCGTGGTGGGGCAGGTGGCCTCCTCGGTGCGGGTGTTGAGCAGGTCGAGGTTGACCTCGGGGTTGGTGCCCCCGCGCGTCATCCGAAGGCCGCCCATCTGAATGAGAAAGCCGTCGAGGTTGGGCCACAGGAGGTCGGCGTGCCACCGCGCCGACTGCTCGACGAAGGCCTCGCTGTTGAGCATCGCGTCGACCATCGCCGGCGTCACGGCGCCCGCGCTGCGCACGGCCTCGAGCTCGGCGATCGTGGGCGCCGTGCCGCGCAGGTCGAGCGAGAGCTGACGGTAGAGCCGCGTGGGCTCGGCGTCGGCGGCCGCGCACTGCGTCGTGGCCGTGTTGTCGGCCTGCGTCGCCTGCGCGGTCTGTTCGACGGGGGCACCTACGCACGCCGTCGTGGCGAGCGCGAGCAGCGCCGCGAGCATGTGCGGCGCGCCCTGTGGCCTCGCCGCGGTGTTCGAGCGTCTTCGCATGGTCATCGCGTCGCCCTCCTCGAGAGTGATCGAAACGTTCGTCGGAATCAGGTTGCGGCCACGCGCGTCGCGAGCGGCACAATGACAGAGCGGTCGACGCGCACGCGGCCCGCGCACACGCTGACGAGGTAATGGTCGAGGTCTTCGCTCGCGGGCCCGCGCATCACGCGGCCCACCGCGTCGAAGGTGGAGCCGTGGCACGCGCAGTTCGAAGTGCCGTCGGACGCCGGCGTGACCGTGCACGACTGATGCGTGCACAGCGCCGAGAAGGCGTAGAGGCCGCCGGCGTCGCGCCCCACGATCAGCGTTTGCGTTCGCAGGAGCGTCCACGTCGAGGCGCCGAACATGGTGACCGGCCCCACGTCGACGCCGCGGGTGCAGGGGTCGACGTCGACGGCCGCGTCGCGCACATCGGCCGCCGCGTCGCGCACGCCCGCCTCGCCGTCGCTCGCGTCGAGGGCTGCGTCGACACCGGCGTCGGGGGCGCCCGCGTCGGGGTCGGGCACCGCCGCGCGGACGTCGTCGGCGACGCGCGTCGACGGGTCGAGCAGCACGCGGCCGCCGAGCAGCGCGACCGCGAGGTGGCGCAGCGGCGACACCGCCGGGCCCACGAGCACGCGCCCGTTGCCGTCGAAGCGCGAGCCGTGGCAGACGCACTCGCTCTCGCCCATCGCGTTGGGCGCGTTCACGAGGCAGCGCTCGTGCGTGCACAGCGCCGAGAAGGCATAGAAGCCTGCAGCGTCGCGCGTGACGATGGCGCGGGCCCCGGGGTTGAGGTGCCACGTGCCCATCGGAAAGTCGCCGATGGCGCCCACGTCGACGCCGCCGCCCGGCGGACGCCAGCCCGCGGTGCCGGGGGTCGCGATGCCGCCGTCGAGGTCGAGGAAGGGCTCCTTCGGGGGCTCCTGATCGGCGGCCACATCGTCGATGACCACGGCCTCGTCGCTCGCGTCGGCCTCGATGGGACGCACCAGCGCGCGCGGCGCGACGCGGTCGGACACGGCCTCGCCCGAGCACGCGACGGCGGCTGCGGATCCGCTGAGCACGAGCAGGTGTCGGCGCTTGAGTTCGATGTGCGAAGTGCTCATCAGCTCTACGGGGTGGTGATCGACGGCGGCGGGGTGTGCAGGCAGCGAAGGAGAACCCGCTACGCGCGCACTTTAGCGGCACGGGGGCCGCGGATTCCACGATTTTCACGCACAAAGCACCGTGATGCGCTCTGTGCACTGCTCGTTCAAGGGATGGTCAGGGATGTGACCGGCCACGGGTGTACCCGTTGCGCGCGGCGTCGTGATGCGTCAAAGCGCGCGCTGCGTGAAAAACCGAGGCGGGTGGCTTTCATGGCGCGGGCTCGATGATTGAGTGCGACCGTTGCGACCCGGAGGTCGTTGACGGATGAACGCATGGCTCACGCGCAACGGATGGAAGGTCTTGACCGTGTCGACCCTGCTCGCCACGGTCGCCACGCCGGGCTGTCTGGGTGAGGCCGAGCCCGACGCCGACGCTCCCTACGAAGACTACTCCGTCGAGGCGCTCACCTCGGCGTGCACGGCGTCGGCGATCCGCGCCGGCACGCCGGACGCGCGGCGCCCGATCATCGAGCGCGCGCTCAACTGGGTGGCCAACGGGGTGATCTACAGCCAGTCGCCGCAGCCGCGCTGGGGCGGTTATCGCACCGACTGTTCGGGCCTCGTCTCGATGGCCTGGGGGCTCCCGGCGCCGGGCAACACCACGCACTCCTTCGCGGGCGGCCCGTGGGACAACGGTCGCTCGCAGCGCATCACGTGGGAGCAGCTCGAGCCCGGCGACGCGCTGAACAACCCCACGCACCACATCATGCTGTTTGCGGGCTGGCTCGACGAGCGCCACACGCGCTTCTGCACCATCGAAGAGTACAACTGGGGTCGGCCCGCCTCGATCATTCACCACACCATCCACGACGTGTCGCACGGCCAGCCGTACCGCTCGGTGATGATCCCCTGCCGCGCGTCGAACGCGCCGCCGAGCGCGACGCCGCCCGGCGGGAGCTCCGGCGCCGGCGGCCGCGCGTGCTTCTCGCAGACGCTCAACCGCGAGATGGCCAACCTCTCGTGCGTGCAGAGCCGCTTCGACCGCACGTGGTACCAGTGCCTCGACGGCGCGTGGCGCGTGGGCAACGGCGCCTTCGGCCGCTGCGCCTCGTCGACCCCCCTCGGCGGCACGGGCAACGCCACCTGCCGAAGCGACACCCTCGGCCGCACCGTCTCCGAGTCGACCTGCGTGCAGAGCCGCTTCGACGAGCGCTGGTACCAGTGCACCGACTCGGGCTGGGTCTATGATCCTGGCATCGCGCGCGACCGCAGCGGCCCCATCGGCGCCTGTTCGACCTACAACGCCCTCCGCTAGCTCCCTCTGCGCGCCGTCGACGGCGCCCGCTTGCGCGCGCCGCGGGGCCGTTGCATACCGGTCGCCCCGCCATGACCGACGCCCACGCGAAGCTCACCACCGACCTCGAGGCCGCCGCCCTTCGCGCCATCGCGCAGGAGTGGGAGCACAGCAACTGGAACTTCTTTCGAGGGTCGCTGCGCAGGCCCTCCTTCGGGCTCGTCGACAGTCAATCGCAGATGGCCCGCTGGGTGCGTGTCGCGCGGCACATCGAGTTCGCGCGCACGACCCTCACGGACCACCCGTGGGGCGTCGTCGTCGAGGTGCTCAAGCACGAGATGGCGCACCAGTTTGTCGACGAGTCGCTCGGCCGCCACGACGAGACCGCGCACGGGCCCGCGTTTCGTCAGGTGTGCGAGGAGCGGGGCTTCGACGCGCGGGCCGCGGGTGTTCCCGACGCCGCGCGGGTGCGCAGCGACGAGGAGGGCGCGGTGCTCGACCGCATTCGCAAGCTCCTCGCGCTGGCCGAGAGCCCCGACGAGCACGAGGCCCAGGCGGCCATGAACGCCGCGCAGCGGCTGATGCTCAAGTACAACCTCGACACGGTGACGAAGCGCACCGCGAAGGGCTACGGCTACCGTCACCTCGGCGCCCCCACGGGGCGCGTCGACGAGGCGCAGCGCATGCTCGCGGTGATACTCGGCGAGCACTTCTTCGTCGAGACCATCTGGGTGCCCGTGTGGCGCGTGGCCGAGGGGCGCGCGGGCAGCGTGCTCGAGGTGTGCGGCGCCGACGAGAACCTCGAGATGGCCGCCTACGTGCACTCGTTTCTGCATCACACGGCCGAGGCCCTGTGGTCGCTCCACCGGCGCAGGCATCGCATTCAGGGCGACCGCGACCGCAGGGCGTACCGCGCGGGCGTGATGGCGGGCTTCTTCGAGAAGCTCAACGCCGAGCGGGCCAACAACAGAGAGAAGGGCCTCGTGTGGGTGGGCGACCCGGCCCTCCGGGGCTTCTATCGCACGCGGCACCCGCGGGTGCGCACCATTCACCGCTCGGGCAGCGCGGGCTCCGACGCGCACGCGCACGGCCGCGAGGCGGGTCGCAACATCGTGCTGCGCAAGGGCGTGCAGGGCGGCTCGTCGGGCGGCGGCGGGCTCCTGGGGCCCGGCGGGGGCTGAAGCGCTCGCACGCGCGCGGCGTGTCGCGGTAGTGTCGCGGGCTCCAATGCCCAACACCGACTCGCTGCCTCCGAGGCCCAGCCGCGCCGCCGCGGTGATGACCCGTCTCGCGCAGGCGCGGGCCGCGCTCGCGGGGCAGGTCGACCGATCGGTCGATGCCGTGCTCGGCGACGACGTGCTGGCGCGCCTCGCGAGCGCCACGGTGGGCGAGAGCGAGAGCGGCGTCGACCCCTTCGGCTTCGACCCCCAGGTGGTGCGCTACGCGATGCTCGTGGCGCGGGTGCTCTACCGCGACTGGTTTCGCGCCGAGGTGCAGGGCATCGAGAACGTGCCCGACGGGCGCGTGCTGCTCGTGTCGAACCACTCGGGGCAGATTCCGCTCGACGGGTTGGCCATCGCGTGCGCCCTGCTGCTCGACCGCGAGAAGCCCCGCTTCGTGCGCAGCATGGTCGAGAAGTGGAGCGCCACGCTGCCCTTCGTGTCGCTGTTCTTCGCGCGCGTCGGGCAGATTGTGGGCGTGCCCGAGAACTGCCAGCGGCTCCTCGAGCGCGAGGAGCCCATTCTGGTGTTTCCCGAAGGCTCGCGGGGCATCTCGAAGCCCTTCTCCGACCGGTACAAGCTCACTCCCTTCGGGCTCGGGTTCATGCGCCTCGCGCTCGCCACGCGCAGCCCCATCGTGCCCGTGGCCGTCGTCGGCGCCGAGGAGCAGTACGTCTCCCTCGCCAACCTCAAGCGCCTCGCGCGCCTCACGGGGGCGCCGGCCTTCCCGGTGATCCCGCAGCTCCTGCTGCCCGGAGGCTTTCTCCCGCTGCCCGTGAAGTACCGCCTGCGCTTCGGCGAGCCGATGCACTTCACCGGCGACCCCGACGACGAAGACGCCGTCATCGAAGAGAAGGTGTGGGCCGTACGCTCCGCCGTGCAGAGCATGGTGAACCGCGGGCTCAAAGAGCGAAGCGGCATCTTCCGCTGAACTTCGCGCGATAATTTCCTATAGTCGGCGACCGCGATGAGACCCGTACCCGCCGCCTCCGTGTTGCGCGCCCCGCTCGCCCTCTGCGCCGCGCTCGTGGCCCTCGCGCCCGCGGGGTGCGTTCGCTCGCGCCGCGAGGTGATGCTCATCGTCACCACCAACATCGCGTGCCCCACCATCGACCGCATTACCGTGCGCATCTCGCGCGGCGCGGGCAGCACCGCGTACACGTGGCAGCGCACCTTCGCGCTCACGGGCGAGGGGTGCTCCACCACGAGCAACGTGGGCATGCCGGTGATCCCCCTCTCGACCCGGGCCGACTATCGCCTCGGCATCGTCGACAGCCTGCGCACCGACGAGCGCGTGCGCATCGAGGTCGAGGGCCTCGGCCTCTCGGGCGTGCGCTCGGTGGCCGAGACCGACTTCGTCGACGACAAGGTGTACGCCGTGCCCGTCGACCTCTCGCTGCAGTGCCAGAACTACGAGCCCTGCGCGTCGGGCTTCGTGTGCCGCGTGCCGCCGGGCACCGCGCAGGCCGCCTGCGGGAGCATCTACCGCACGCCGGGCACGCTCGGCACCTTCACCGTGCCGATGGCGATCACCGCGCACGACACCGTCGAGATGGGGCCCTGAAGGGCTGCGTCGGGCTGCGTCGGTAGGGCTGTGAGAGGGAGGGCCGCTGCGCCGCGATCAACCGGCGGCGCAGCGGTGGGGAGGGGTCAGCGCAGGGTGGCGGTGCCGCCGGCGATCCAGTTCCACGACGAGCCGCCGGGGCACACCGTGGCGGTCGATTGGAGGCGAATCGTCGCCGTGCCCGCGGGCTGCGATGCGAAGGTGTACGTGCCCGTGATGGTGCGCGGATTCACGCCGGTGCCGCCTGCGAAGCCGTAGGTGCCCACGGTGACGCCGTTGACCAGCACGTTCCACGACAGGGCCTGGCCCACGGCGCAGCCCGCGGTGACGTCGCTCATCTGGAAGTTGAGGTCGAGGCGCGTGTACGCGGCCGTGCGCGTGAAGCCCTCTTGCACGAAATCGCCTGCGGTATAGCGGTAGGCGCTGCTGCCGCCGACGCCGAGGGCGCCCGTGACGCCCCCGGTGTTGCCCACCTGCGAGGCCGTCGAGGGGAAGGTGTGCGTGGTGATGGTCGCCGAGTCGGTGAGCCACGTGGCGGGGCAGTAGCCCACGGTCTCGTTGCTCGTGGCGATGAACTGCGACGTGTACTCGTGGTGGAAGTACCAGCGGTTGCGCGTCGGCGAGATGGTGAACGAGCACATGTCCGACAGGTTGGTGAACGAGCCCAGCGTGGTGGTGGCGCCGTCGGGGATGCGCGTGCGCACGATGGTGGTCGAGCTCTGCACGTAGTCGACGTAGAGCGAGCCGCCGAAGAACTCGGCGGTGCCCCAGTACGCCCAGTTCTCGCAGGGCGTGTGCGTGCCGAGGGTGACCGCGCCGAGGTCGACCACAACGCCCGAGGGGAGCGCGATGTGGTACGCGCGGGTGCCGTTGTGAATGATGATCCGGTCGTAGCCGGAGAAGATGCCCACCGTTGAGCTGTAGGTGCCGCCCATCGCCGTGATGGCCGACGAGAGGGTGATGCGCGTGCCCGTGAGCGCGCCCGTTGCGCCGTTCACTTCGAGCAGCGAGCTGATGGTGCCGCCGCCCTGTGGGAGCTCGGTGGTGCCCGTGCCGAGCGCGTACACCGCGCCGGTGCGCAGGTTGCCGACGAAGCCGTCGACCACGCGGCCGATGGACGCGCCGCCCGAGAGGTCGGTGGCGCTGAAGCGCGCCGTCGCCGAGTCGCCCGTGTAGAACACGTTCGTGGGCGACACGGCGATGCCGCCCTTGTCGTCGCCCGGGAGGGGGTCGTGGTCGATCGCGGCGCACCCGGTGGCGCCGAGCGACGTGACCTGAAACGCCGCGCCCGAGATGGTGTTGCACACGCCCGCGGCGCACACCTGGCCCGTGGCGCACGTGCGGCCGCAGAGGCCGCAGTTGGTGCGATCGAGCTGCAGGTTCACGCACGCGTTGGAGCACACGCTCTGCCCCGACGGGCAGGCCTGCGCGCAGGCCGACGCGGTGCACGTCACGCTGCCGCCGGTGGGCACGGTGCACGCGTTCCCGCAGGCGCCGCAGTTGCCGACGTTGTTGGTGGTGTTGGTCTCGCAGCCGTCGGCCGCGCTGCCGTTGCAGTTGGCGAAGCCTGTCGCGCAGGTGAGCCCGCACGCGCTCGCGACGCAGGTGGCCGTCGAGTTCGACCCGCTGGCGCAGGCTGTACCGCACGAACCGCAGTTGGAGACCGACGTGGCGAGCGCGGCCTCGCAGCCGTTGGAGGCCGTGCCGTCGCAGTTGCCGAAGCCTCGCGAGCACGAGAGCCCGCAGGTGCCGGCGCTGCACGTCGCGAGAGAGTTGGACCCGCTCGCGCAGGCGTTGCCGCAGCGGCCGCAGTTGCCCGTCGCGGTGGTGAGGTTGGTCTCGCAGCCGTTGGCGGCGACGCCGTCGCAGTCGCCGAAGCCCACGTTGCACGCGAGGCGGCATGCGCCCGCGCTGCAGGCCGGCGCCGCGTTGGCGCCGGTGGGGCACACGGTGCCGCAGGCGCCGCAGTGGGTGACGCTCGTCGCGGTGGCCACGCAGGTGGTGCCGCAGAGGGTGAGGCCCGCCGCGCAGGTGTCCATGCAGGCGCCCGCCGAGCAGCGCTGGCCCGTGGGGCACACGCGGCCGCAGGAGCCGCAGTTGTTCGAATCGGTGCCCGTGCTCACCTCGCAGCCGTTGGAGGCGATGCCGTCGCAGTTGGTGAAGCCCGCCGCGCAGGTGAAGCCGCACGCCGAGGCCGCGCAGGTCGAGGTGGCGTTGGCGCGCGCGGGGCACACGTTGCCGCAGGCTCCGCAGCTCGTGGCCGTCGACGCGAGGTTGGTCTCGCAGCCGTTTGCGATGGCCATGTCGCAGTCGGCGAAGCCCGCCGCGCAGGTGAGCCCGCAGGCGCCGCCGGCGCAGGTGGGCGCGCTGTTGGGACGGGCGGCGCAGAGGTTTCCGCACGCGCCGCAGTTGTTGATGTCAGCGCGCGGGTCGATGCAGCGGCCGCCGCACGAGATGCCCGTGCCCGGGCAGGCGCACACGCCCGAGGTGCAGCTGGTGCCGCCCGCGCAGAGGTTGCCGCAAGCGCCGCAGTGGGCGTTGTCGGTGAGCGGGTTGATGCACCGGCCGGCGCAAAGCACCTGCCCCGAGGGGCACGTGCACACGCGGTCGATGCAGGTGGTGCCGCCCATGCAGGCGGTGCCGCAGAGGCCGCAGTTGGCGTTGTCGTTGCGCAGGTCGACGCAGCTCGAGCCGCAGGCCGACTGGCCCATGGGGCAGGTGCACACGCCGGCCGCGCAGGTCTGGTCGGCGAGGCAGGTGGTGCCGCAGGAGCCGCAGTTGGCGCGGTCGCTCTGCGGGTCGACGCAGACCATCGTTGCGCCGGTGCCGCAGATGCGCCGCGGCGACGGGCAGCCGATCTGGCAGGTGCCGCCGGCGCAGAGCTGCCCCGCGGGGCAGGCGTTGCCGCAGGCGCTGCAGTTGCGCGAGTCGGTGCCGAGGTCGACGCAGGCGGCGCCGCAGACGGTGCCCGTGCCGGGGCACGTGCATCGGCCGCTGTCGCAGGTCTGGCCGCTCGGGCACGCGTTGCCGCACATGCCGCAGTTGGTGTTGCTGCTCTGCGTGTCGACGCAGCGGCCGCCGCAGTTGTTCTGGCCGCCCGCGCACTGGCACGACCCGCCCACGCAGGTCTGCGCGGCGCCGCACACGGTGCCGCAGGTGCCGCAGTTGGCGTTGTCGCTCTGCGTGTCGAGGCAGGTCTGCGCCGCGCCGGTGCCACAGATCACGCGGGGCGCGGCGCAGGGGATCGCGCACGCGCCGGCGGTACAGCTCTGCCCGCTGGGGCAGGTGTTGCCGCACGCGCCGCAGTTGGTGCTGTCGGCGAGGGTGTCGATGCAGCGGCCGCCGCACATCATCTGGCCCGCGGCGCAGGCGCAGGCGCCCGCGGTGCACACCTGCCCGGCCGCGCACGCGCGGCCGCAGGCGCCGCAGTTCATGGCGTCGGTCATGGTGTCGGCGCACACGGCCCCGCAGGCGGTCTGCGTGCCCGTGCAGGCCGCGCCGTCGGCGGGGGCGTCGACGGCCACGTCGGGGCCCGTATCGGGCGCCGCGTCGGGCTTCACGTCGGCGGTGATGTCGCCGGGCGCGTCGACGCCGGTCTCGGCGGCGTCGTCGACCGCCACGTCGGGGTCGGTGGTGGTCGGCGGCGACGTGGGGCTGCTGCACGCGGCCAGCGCGCCGAGGGCGAGCAGGCACAGGTGCTTCCAGTAGAAGGGTCTCATCGGTACGTTGCCTCTTGGGTTCGGTGGTAGGTCTCCGCGCGTGCGCGCGGTGGCGAAGTCTGTGGGCACCATGCCACAGCCGATGACCGAACTTCGACGCACCCTCGCGACAATCTACGCGCCGGGCGGTGGTTCTCAGAGGCGTCGCGATGGACGGTCAGGCGTCGTCGCCCGCGAGCGCGGTGACCATCGCCTCGGGGCCGAAGAGCGAGAGCTGGAGCCACTTCGCGAGCCCCGTGCCCGCGAGGCGCCCCACGAGCTGCTGCGCCGCGCGGTTGAGGCGCCCGAGCTCGCGCAGGCGCGCCGTCGCGTCGATGGGGAGCATGTCGTTGAAGCGCCACGACGCCTTGCCCTCGGGCGACACCACGGGCTTGAGCCACGCGCGCCACTCGTACGCCGCGGCCTCGGACATGACCCGATGGGCGAGGTTGAGGAGCGCCTCGGTGGCGCAGTCGGCGCCGTGCGAGGCCTCGACGAGGCTCTGCGCCGACACGGTGGTCTGGCCCCGCACGAGCAGCGAGCAGGCCTCGGCGAGCACCGCGCGGCCCACCTCGGCGAGGCCCGACGTCTCGCGGAACGCGCCGCGCTCCGAGGTCATCGGGAGCGCGAGCTGGAGCAGCGGCTCGGGGGCGAGCACGTCGCTCTGCGTGTCGGCGTTGACGTGGTACTGCAGGGCCGACACGTAGCGCACGGCGACGCTCGCGGGGGCCCTGGGGCCGAGCTCGAGGGTCACGCCCTGGCGGTCGAGTTCGAACACGGCCGTGCGGCCCACGTCGAGGTCGACGGCGCGCACGCGGTAGGTCTCGGGGCCCGTCTGCTCGGCGAGGCCCCAGAGGCGGAAGGGCTCGGCGCCGCCGAACATGCGGCCCACGGCGTAGCCGAGGTCGTCGACGGTCCACCGCACGGGCACCGCGAGGCGGCGCGGCGATTTGCGAATGGCCTCGAGGGCGACGGTGCGGTCTTCGTGGTCGTCGAGCAGAAAATTTACGATGCGCTCGAGCTCGCCGAAGGAGGTGCCGATCGCGGTGATCTTGCCCGAGTGGAACACCTCGGCGAGGCAGTAGCGCTCGTCGTCGCCCACGCGCATGCGCACCGAGTAGACGCTCGTCGCGCCGGGGAGCACCTCGCTGCGCCGGAGCTTCTCGAGCGTCTCCTTGGCGCGCGGGCCCCAGAAGCGCAGCGTGACCGAGTCGATGCCGAACTCGTCGGGCGTGCGCCGCAGCGGCCGACGGTCGTGGCGCAGCGAGAAGAGCACCATCTTGGCGGCCTCGTGGTGCGCGAGCTTCTCGAGCGTCGAGGGCGGGAGCCACACGCACTCGAGCTGCCCGGTGCCCGACACGAGGGCCTCGTGGATGCGGTCGACGTCCTTCGCGGCGCCCGCGGAGTAGAGCCGGTGCACGCGCTCGCTCGCCGTGTCGAGCCAGAGCTGGAGCTCTCCGAGCTGCAGGGTGTAGAGCCCCGGGTCGTCGGTGGCGCTCACGGTGATGCCGTGCGAGCCCGCGATGTCTTGCAGGGCGCCGAGCGGGTCGCTGCGCATGCGCCCGTGCGCCTCGAGGAGGTACGTCTTGAGGGCGGTGCGCCCCTCGATGTCATCGTCGATCGAGGGGGTGGCCCCGCCGCGCGTCGAGGCAGCCGTCATCTGCCTCTCGAGCAGCAGCGAGAGGTCGCGTCGCGAACGGATCGTGAGCATCGCGCGGACGCTACCGCAACGCCGCCTCGGCGCGCGAGTTCGCGGCTTCGGGCGTCAGCCGCGCGCGCACGGCCCACGCGAGCCACGCGAGCGCGCCGCCCTGCACCATGACCACGAGCAGCACCGCGGTGGAGGCCCGCGACGACCAGAAGGGAACGAGCCCGAAGCCGCCGCGAAACTGCGCCGTGGTGCCCACCACGCCGGCCCGCGCGCGCAGGAGGGCGAGGCCCGCGAGGGCGGCGAGGGCGCAGCCCCCGGCGGCGAGGACGGCCTGCCGGGGGCGGTGGTCGCGCATCCACCGGGCGCCGAGCGCGAAGCCGCCGACGGCCGCGAGCCCGACGCCGACGGCCGCCACGAGGAGGAGCGCCGACGGCAGCCGCGCGCCCGCGACGGCGTAGCCGAGCATCCAGTCGGTGTGCCGCGCGAGGAGGTAGAACGCCGCGGGCGCGGCCACGAGGGCCTCGTGCAGGCACAGGGCCGCGAAGCTCTGCAGCGCGAAGACCGCGCGCGGCGAGGCCCGCAGCTCGCGCGCCGCCGCGAGCGACAGCGCGAAGCCCGCGGCGACGTTGACCAGGAGGAGCGCCGCGAGGGGCATCGACGGCGCGCTACTTCGCGTGATCGAGGCCGAGCACGTCGGCCATGGTGTACACGCCCGCGGGGCGCCCGACGACCCAGCGCGCCGCGCGCAGCGCGCCCGACGCGAAGACCGCGCGGCTCGTGGCCCGGTGCGTGAGCTCGATGCGCTCGCCGTCGCCCGCGAGGATCACGGTGTGGTCGCCCACGATGTCTCCGCCGCGGACGGCGTGCATGCCCACCTCGCGGGCGCCGCGCCGGGTCGCGTTGCCGTGGCGGCCGTGGGTGAGGTCGTCGGCGGTGAGGTCGCGGGCGCGCATGGCCACCTCGGCGAGGCGCAGGGCCGTGCCCGAGGGCGCGTCTTTCTTCTCGCGGTGGTGGGCCTCGACGATCTCGACGTCGAAGTCGCCGCCGAGGAGGCGCAGCGTCTCGCCGAGGATGTGCGCGAGCACCTGGACCCCGAGCGACATGTTGGGCGCGGCCACCACGGCGATGTGCTTCGAAGCCTCTTCGATGGCGGCCTTCGCGTCGTCGCCGAGGCCCGTGGTGCCGACCACGCACGCGACGCCGAGCTCGGCGGCCGAGCGGAGCACGTTGGCGGTGGCCGTGGGCGACGAGAAATCAATCACGACCTGCGCGTGGGCGAGGGCCGAGCGCGCGTCGGCGGTGAGCCGCACGCCGGTGGGGCGGCCCACGAGGGCGCCCACGTCGGTGCCGAGCTCGGGGCAGCGCGGGTGCTCGAGGGCGCCCATGAGGCGCACGTCGACGGCGGTGAGCACCTGCTCGACGAGGAGGCGGCCCATGCGCCCGGAGGCGCCCGCGATGGCGATGGCGGTGACGTTCGGAGGCGTCGAGGGAGTGGCCACGGCTACACGCTCACCCCGGCCTCGCGGAGCGCCGCGAGCACCTTCTGCACGGTGGCTTCGGAGGGCCACGCGAGGGGCAGGCGCACCTCGGGGCAGATGCGCCCCATGAGGGCGAGGGCGACCTTGACGGGCCCGGGGTTCGTCTCGACGAACATGGCGTCGTAGAAGGGGAGCAGGGCCATCTGACGGGCGCGCGCGTCGGCGAGGTCGCCGCGGAGCATCGCGCGGCACACGCCCGAGACGGCGCCGGGGAGGGCGTTGCTGGCCACGGAGATCACGCCGCGCGCGCCGCAGGCCATCATCCCGAGGGTGAGCGCGTCGTCGCCGGAGAAGACCGTGATGCGGTCGCCGAGGAGCGAGAGCACCTGCTGGGCGCGGAGGATGTTGCCCGTGGCCTCCTTGAGGCCCACGACGCGGGGGCACTCGCGGGCGATCTCGACGACGGTCTCGGCGAGGAGGTCGGCGGTGCCGCGCGAGGGGACGTTGTAGAGCACCAGCGGGAGGTTCGTGGCGTCGTGGACGGCCTTCACGTGCGCCGCGAGGCCTCGCTGCGTGGGCTGGTTGTAGTAGGGCATCACGATCATCGCGGCGTCGGCGCCGAGCTCTTGCGCGGCGCGGGTGCGGGCGATGGTCTCGGCGGTGCTGTTGCTGCCGGTGCCGGCGAGCACGGGGACGCGGCCCTTGGCGACGCGCACGGTGGTGGCGATCACCTCGCGGGCCTCGGCGGCGGTGAGGGTCGGCGACTCGCCCGTGGTGCCCACGGGGACGAGGCCCGCGATGCCGTCGGAGATCTGAAACTCGACGAGCGAGGCGAGGGCGGCGAGGTCGACCTCACCGTGGCGGAGCGGCGTAACGAGCGCGGTGAACGCGCCTTCGAGCGTGACAGTCATGAGGGGTCTCCAGCGAGGAACCAGTCGAGATCGACGTGGCCGAAGGCATTGTCGCGCGCTTCGAGGTCGGCGATCCAGCGCGGATCGACGTCGCCCGCGCGGAGCGAGGCCGCGAGGCGCGAGAAGCGTGCGAGGTGCGCGTCGAAGCGTGCGCGCGCGTAGTGCGGCGCCGCCCCGGTGCGGATGAGAAACGGATAGTCGGACGCGGTGAGCAGCAGGAGCTCGCGCGCGGCCTGGCGCGCGGCGCGCCCCGGGAGGCCGTCGGCGCCGCGGTGGGCGCGCGCGATGGACACCATCTCGGCGCACGCGTGGTCGACGTGGCGGAGCATCCACGCGTTGCTGGGGTGGAGCCACACGCTGGCGTAGCCGCCGTCGCCCCAGGT